>JAAYBA010000021.1 GCA_012719085.1 Planctomycetota bacterium | reverse complement strand
GCTGGCGATCGCGTTCGAACAGATTGAGAACGGCGCCACCAGCCGCTATCAGATCGGCACGAAGCTGCTGGCCTCGGCCCAGCACCTGGTCAACGACGCCGGCGACGGCCTCGTGAGCGAGGACGATGATGTGTAAGCGAACGCAGACAATGCGGTCTTCTCCCCGGGGCGTGGCCCTGCTGCTGGTGTTGGGCATGATCATGGCGATCACGATCCTGGCGCTGGGCTTCATCGCACGCTGCGATACGGAACTGGCGGCGGGCCAAAACATGGCGGTTCGCATGCAGATGGACCAGTTGGCGACCTCCGGTCTGGAGCACGCCCGTGGTCTGCTTCTGAATCCCCAGGAGGTCCCTTCGGTCTACTGGACGGGCGAAGTGCGTCAGCAACTCGACGCCGACAGCACCGATTTCTACGATGTCGCAATCGTTCGCGACGACTCCGATCCGAGCGATTTCTGCACGTATGAAATCAGCAGCACGGCCTATCGTGAGCGGAACGGCCGGCGGACGGGCGAGAGCCGCCTCGAAGCCACGCTTCGCCTCGACCCGGCCGTCGTCCTCTGGACCGGGCAAGCCACGACACTCACCCCCGACTTGACCGTCTATGGTGATGTCTACTGCAACGGCACTCTGACCAATCACGGCATGATACACGGCGACGTGTTCGCCGCCGCTCTGGGCGGGACCGGCAGCAAAACCGGCCGGCTCGACACACAAGCGCTCTCCCTGAACTGGCCTGCCGTCACCGTGGAAGCGTTCACGTCCTGCTATACGACGAACACCGTGCCGGCCGGCCTTCTGTCGGGCCAGACCTACGGCCCTTATGACCCGCCGCATGTGCTCTACTGTAGCGGCGATCTGATTCTCGGCGATCATGTCACCATCCACAACATGTTGATCGTCCAGGGCAATCTGCGGATTCTCGGAGACAACGTGACGCTCGCGGCGCCGGACAATCTGCCGGCCCTCTACGTCACGGGCGATCTGATCGTGGGAGACCTCGCCACCGTGCAGATCGAGGGTCTGGCTGTGGTCGACGGCCGGGTCCTTCTCGGCGCCGGCGTCACTGACGCCAACGTCCGCGGCGGCTTGTTCGTGAAGGGGGACATCGCTGAGATCACTTCTGCCGACGTGTCGGGCAACGGGAACTATGGTTCCGTTCATGGCAACGCCGCCTGGCAGCCCTCCGGCGGGCAGATCGGCGGGGCGCTGCAGTTCGACGGCACCGATGACTACGTGCAAACGTCCAGGAGCGTCACAGCGCTCCAGTTGTCCGGCGATTGCACGTTGGCTGTGTGGATGAACGCCGGTGGAAGCCAGGTAACCTGGGCTGGTATTCTCTCGAAATGCAATCCCAATGGATCCATGTATCACTGGGGACTGCAGTTCAACAACGGCTCCCCGAGAGAGATTGTCGCCCGACCTGCAGACGGATGGTGGTGGAGCTCGCCCTGGGCGACCGGCATCCAGGTGGCCGATGTTACCGGTGGATGGCATCACGTCGCTGTGGTCCGCGAAGGATCTACCATGAAGTCCTATCTCGACGGAGTTCTGCACAAGACCGAGAGTTCGGTCTCGTGGTTTCCGGGGTGGGGACTGAGTCATCTGAACATTGGAGCAAATCGGACCACGGAGTATCGATACACAGGGCTGCTCGACGATATCCGAATCTACAGTCGCGCCATCAGCGAGGCAGAGGTTGCGT
Source organism: Planctomycetota bacterium (assembly GCA_012719085.1). Taxonomy (GTDB): domain Bacteria; phylum Planctomycetota; class Phycisphaerae; order Sedimentisphaerales; family Anaerobacaceae; genus Anaerobaca. Next base: position 32,635 of record JAAYBA010000021.1, on the reverse strand, counting down.
CGCTGGCAGCCGGGCAGGGGACGAATCCCGCTGGTCTGCTCGGTCATTGGCGATTCGATGAGACCGGTGACGACCATCCTGATATGACGATTGAGGCCGATCCGCTTCGAGCGGCGATTGTGATTGGCGATGGAGCGGGGGCGCAGCATTGGAGTCCGGCGGCGGGGGCGTTCTTTCGCAGCGTTCGTCGTCCGCAACCATGAGAGGAAATCTGATGAGTTCGTCCCGAAGTGCCCGACTGGTTATCGGTCCCCGAGCCCCCCGCACGAAAAAAACGAATCGTGCACGGGCCTGTGGAATGGGGTGGTCTTTCGAGGATCGGTCTGCGGACGGCGCCGCGTCGCGGTCGCAAGCGGTCGCTGCCAGTGTGTTTTTCGGGACGTTGGGCGTGGGGTGTGACGGGTGTGACGGTCGTGCGTCCTATGGCGTCGCAGGCGAAGCCGACGGGGTCTGTGTGATGCCGCTTGTTTGTGCCGACGTAACCGATTGTCGCATTTCGGCCGGGACCGGAAGTTAAGCCGAGTCCCTGACCGACCGAAGAGACAACGGAGGTAGGGTGAAAGATGAATAGGAATATGAAGACACAATCTGTTGGACGGGCGACGCAATTCGACGGCGGATTCACACTAATCGAGTTGTTGATCGTAATCGTGATCATCGGGATCACGGCGGCGATTGCGGTGCCCTTGATCTCCTCGGCGGCGAGCATGCAGATTCGCGCGGCGGGGGGGATCGTGGCGGCCGACCTCGAATACGCCAAGAGTATGGCCATTACGACGGGCCAGCCGCACTCAGTCGTATTTGAGCCGGGGAACGAACGTTATTCGATCAAGAACCTGACGACCGGCACGGTGATCAAACACCCGATCACCCAGAAGGAGAACGGGTATATCGTCGATTTCGCCGCCGACGGGAGACTGGATCGCGTGGATCTTCTCAACACAAGTTTCACCGACAATACCGTGACGTTCAACTCGCTCGGCAGCCCGGATAACGGCGGCAACGTGGTTTTGCAGGCCGGGGACATCAGCCGGACAGTAACAGTCGAGGCGGTGACGGGATTCATCTCCGTCTCGGATTGAGTGATGTGACATGCAGATCGGCCATTGGATGACAAGACGACAGAAGGTTCTGCCCATCGGGCTGGACATCGGACACCGTGCGATCAAGATGGTCCAACTGGCCGTCTGTGACGACGGAGTGCGGCTGCTCGCGGCCGAGAGAGCCGCTGTTGACCTGAGCGATGCACGCGATGAGAACTCCTGGCGGCAGCAGGTGGCGCCGGCCATCCGGCGTCTGATGACGGCCGGTGCATTCAAAGGACGCGATGTGGTCTCGGCCCTGCCGGCAAGCGGGCTGCGGATCACGTCGCTGCGTCTGGCAGAGACGGAGATGGATGACGTTGAGAAGACGCTGCGCAGGGAGGCGGCCCACCGGTTCGCTCTGGATCCCCGGGCCGATACCATTCATTACGTATCGGCCGGCAGTGTTAGGCAGGGCGACGAGGTCAAGAATGAGTACATCCTGTTCGCCAGCGACGACGAGACGATCCGGACCCACGTAGGACGGCTGGAAGATCTCGGCCTGCGGCCGGTAGGCGTCGATGCGGGGCCGTGCGCGCTGTTTCGCAACTTCGAGCGGGTGATGCGACGTCAGGAGGACAGGGAACGAACCATCATGTTCCTCGACCTGGGCCATCGCTACACCACAGTCGTGCTCGGACGCACGGGCGAGATCTGCTTCGTCAAGCAGATGGCCTTCGGCGCGGCACGCTTTGCCGAAGATGTGGCGGCGAAGCTGTCGATCCCTCTGGCGGATGTGCAGGCGCTGCGCCGCGCGATGCTGTCGTCCGATACGGGCGATCCGACGACGCGTCGGCTTGTCCGCGACACGCTGCACGCGACGGCCGAGCAGTTGGCCGCCGAAATCGCGCTGTGTCTGCGATACTACACCGTGACGTTCCGTGGCAAACGGGTTGAACGGGCCATTGTCTCCGGCGGCGGTGTCGCGGAGCAGGCCTTCCTCGATGTGATGAGACATCACCTGGCGATCGAAGCGGACGTGGCGGAGCCATTTCGCGGCTTCGACCTGGGGCAGATCGGCACTCGAATCGAAGACTTCGGTTCGACGGCAGATTTCGCTCTGGCCGTGGGGCTCACCCTCAAGGGATGGGGCACTTCGACGGCCGAACTGGTGAAATCCGATCTCGGGCTTGAATCGATCCTGGAAGGGGCGCCCTCATGAAAGAGATCGACTTTCTTCCGGAATGGCACAAGGAAGGTCGACGTCGCCGCCTTCACATGAGACGGCAATACGCCGTGCTGATCGCCTTCTTCCTTGCGATGGTGACCTACAACACGGTTGCGTCGCACCGGGTCGCGCGTGTAAACGCCGAACTGGCTCGGCTGGAAGACCGACGATATTGGGCCGAAGGTATCATGCGCGAATATGATGCTGTGAGCAAGCAGCTTGGCACGCAACAAGCCGAGGTGGCCGCTCTTCAGCGGGTCGATGCGCGAATCGATATGGCGGCCGTGCTGGCGGAGATCAGCCACGTGATCGGCGAACGTGTGGTCCTGGGCCGTGTGGAGTTCCTCTCCGAACCGTTCTCGACGGCTCGCAAGGACGCGGATCGCAGCGGCTCGGCAGTACGAATCGCCGGAGCCTCGCGTACTTCGACGAAGGCGGTTTCCCTCGGAAACGTCCGATTCCGCGTGGCATTGATGGGGATTGCCGCCAACTCGGCTGAGGTCGGAGCCCTCGTCTGTCGCCTGGGCGACTCGCCCTATTTCCAGCAGGTTCATCCGCTGTATCGCGAGAAGACGATTGAGTTCGCTGCGGCGTCCGAAGAAGATAGCCGACGCAAGGAGACACAGACGATTGGGGTTACTGAGTTCGAAATCGTCTGCTATCTGGCCAACTATGAGGAGCGAGACAAGCGATGAGCGAGAGTCGATCCAGATCGTTGCTGCGAAGACAGCAGTTATGGGTCTTCGCCGTCGGTGGGCTCTTCCTCGCCGATTTCGTATTGTATGGGTATCTGCCGTCGCGCGAGCGACTCCAGTCCGTGACCGATGCAAAGAGCCAGCAGATGCAGATGATCCGTACAGCCGAATCGCAGAGCGAAGTGCTCGGCGCCCTCAGGGCGCGCCTGGAGGAGATCGATCACCGCGTTGGAAACACCCGGGATCGGATTCCGGATGAGAGTGCGCTGGGGCTGTTTCTGGGACAGATCGCGCACATCATGACCGAACACGGTCTGTCGGATCAGGACGTTGTCTTCGGTAAGGAAGACGCGTCGAACGATCTGGTCTGCATCCCGGTGCACATGAAATGTTCGGGGAACCTGGCCGGTATCTTCGGCTTCTTCACCGATCTTCAGAAGCTTGACCGGCTTGTGCGGGTCGAAAGGACCACGCTGGCCAACGATCGAGAATTCAGCGGCGTCGTGGTGATGGAAGCGGACGCCGTCATCTTCTATCGCGCACAGAAGACGCAGGAGGCCGGTAAGTCGACGAGCGCCAAGTTGCGGGGTGTCGTGAACGATGACGCGTAATGCGACACATATGCTTGGCTCGGCCGGCCGGTTGGCAGGTTATCTGGTCCGAGACGGCCGAAAGACGGGCGTGGCCGTTGCCCTCGTAGCCATTATGGCGGTGATGTGGCTGCGGGTCCTGGCCGGGCAGAAACCCGATGCGGCCGACGCCAGGCCGGCCTCTCCGCAGAAGACCGCCGAGGTGGTTGACGAAAGACCGTCGATACGGTTCGTCGACCTACCGGTCGAGCCGGGGCGGAACGACCGTATTCATCGCGACTTCTTTACTGCGAACGACTGGAGCCGGTTCGAAAGTGGCTCCCGATCGCAAGGCACAATACAGCAAGCAAATGTGAAGACTGAACAAACCCGTCGAACAGAAGAAGTGATCACCAGATTGGCCAAGACACTCGAGCTGGAGGCCGTACTGTGGAGCGAGCACCCGCAGGCATTTGTCAACGATCGACTGATTCGCGTCGGGGACACGCTCGCACTTCAGGATGGTACGGACTTCTACCCATTCGAAGTAGTACAGATTCAGAAAGACGCTGTGATGATGACATGCGGAGATAGACAGTACACGCTGAAGCTATCGCCGCCAACCGACGTAAGCAAGTAACCGATGTGCTTTAGAACGATAATGAAATCAGTAGGATCAAGCAGGATGTGGAAGAACAGGAGTAACGCTATGCATAATGACAAGACATTCACGAGACTTCGTTGGGGTCGCTGGCTTCTCGCCGTGGCCCTGCTGACCTGGTGTGCCACTGCCACCGGCGCCGAAAGCGATACGGTGTCAGCGGACAGCGCCACAGACACCATTGCCATGGAACCGGATCAGGCCTGGGTGGAAGGCGATCTGATCAAGTTCATCGCCTTCCGGAAGGACAGCGATGTCCGTGACGGACTGCGGCTGCTCGCCAAGCGGTGCGAAAAGAACATCGTTCCTTCGCCCGGCGTGACCGGGCCGCTGAATTGCCCGGAACTGCGGGATGTGACCTTCGAGCAGGCGCTGGCCGCCATGCTGGGCGACAAGTTCGTCGCCGTGCCGGAAGGGAATCTGATTCACATTCGGACCAAGGACGAGGACAAGAAGATCCGCCAGGACCCGGACCGGATGGTCTTCAAGGTCATCACGCTGTATTACACGACGGCGCAGGAGGCCGAGAAGCTGATCCGACCGGTGCTCAGCGCCGCGGCGCAAATCACCACGACCACTGCCGCTGAGAGCAGTATTTCCTCGGCGGGTGGCTCCGGTGGCGGCGGTTCGCTCTCCGGTGGCGGGGGCGGCGACAAGATGGCGTTGAATGACATGATCGTGATCTTCGACTATCCCGAGAACATCGAGAGGGCCGAGAAGGTCATTGCCCAGGTCGACGTCCGCCCGAAGCAGGTGCTGGTCGAGGCGACCATTCTGGCGGTGCGCCTCACAGAGACGATGCAGTTCGGCGTCGATTGGAACCTGCTCAGCGGTGTGGCGATCAGCGATTTCCCCGCCAACCTCGTCGGTGGGCAAGGGACACCGTGGGAGACGTTTGGCTTCGCCAACACACCCGGAACCAAGGGAATGACGGTCGGCTTCTCGTCCGACAACGTCCAGGCGATCATCACTGCTCTGGAGGATGTAACGGACACGACGCTGCTGGCCAATCCGAAGATCCTGGCTGTCAACAAGCAGGAGGGCTCGGTGCTGATCGGTAAAAAGATCGGCTACGTCAACCAGAGCACGCAGACCCAGACCTCGACCACCGAATCGGTGGACTTTCTGGAAACCGGTACCCGGCTGGTCTTCCGTCCGTACATCGGCAACGATGGATACATCCGGATGGACATCTATCCGAAGGACAGTGACGGCACATTGAAGCAGAACAACATTCCGGATGAAACGACCACGGAATTACGTACGAACGTAATCGTCAAGGACAAGGAGACAGTCGTTATCGGCGGTCTGTTCCGGGACGGGGTGACCACGGTGCGGTCGCAGGTGCCGCTTCTTGGAAATCTGCCTTTAGTGGGGGCGGCGTTCCGAGGCACCAAAGATACGGCGCAGCGGGAAGAGGTGATCATCATGCTGACGCCGCACATCATCCATGAGCCGTCGCAGACGGGCGGGGCCGACCGGGCGGATGACATTCGCCTGAAGATGGACGGCGCCAAGCAAAGTATGCAGGCGATCGATCGCGCCCGATTGGCCGAAGACGCCTATGCCCGGGCCGCCAAGTACTATCTCGAAGGCGATGTCGATAGCGCTATGTACAACGTGAAGGTCTCGCTGATGATGCGCCCGACTTATCTCGAAGCTCTACGGCTTCGCGAGCGGATCGTCGTCGAAACCGATCCGGCCGAACTCGAGCGGATCGACAGCATCGTCCAGCAGGCGATCGACCAGCAAGAGGCCAAGAACTGGAAGAGACGCTGACGCGTGCTTCCATGACCGAATGCAAGACCCGAAGTCAACGGGTTCGGAGGAGTTGCTGTGAGACGTCAAAGACGCTTGGTTTGGGCCGCGGTTGGTACGGTGATGGCCTCGCTGTGCCTCGCGGCCCTGACCGGGCCGTACGATTCTGGCATCGGAGAAGGGTGGCGCAGCGGATTCGCTGCGTGGCGTCTTGCCGCATGCTGCCTTGGGGCTGTGGGCGTGATCGTCCTCGGTCTGGCCTATCATCGGCTGGCCCGGACGGTTGCGTCCATAGCTCGGCAGCTCACATGGGATTCGGCCGCTGCGACCGACTTGCAGACGATCGAGCGAGCAGCAGAGACCGTTCAGACGCGTCTACAGGATGGACAGAAGACCATCGCCGAGCTGGAAACCGAACTGAAGGATCTTCGTCTTCGGTCGCGGCTTTCCGATCGGCAGAAGCAGCACACCGAGGCAATCATCTACAGTCTCCGCGACGCGGTGGTGGTCGTGGATGAATCGGACCGCCTCCTGATGGCCAACACGGCAGCCGCTCACCTGTTTGCGTTCGATCCGGAACAGGCCCGTTACCAGCCGCTGGGCCGCAACCTCGATGCGCAGTACGAGGACTTTGTCGAGTTGATCCAACGCAGCCGGCAGAGCGCCACCGAGGCCACGCGACGGGAGATGGCGTTCGCCGGACCCGACGGTCCCCGCACGTTCGATACGATTGTCTCGTGCGTGCAGGAACAGGACACGGTCTCCGGCGTGGTCGCTGTGCTGCACGACATCACGCGAGAGAAGGAGGTGGCGCAGATGAAGAACGACTTCGTCAGCCACGTCTCGCACGAATTGAAGACGCCATTGGCCTCGATCACGGCGTATTCCGAGATGCTCGTCGATGGCGAGGCGGACGACGAACAGACGCGCAAGGAGTTCTACCAGGTCATTCAGAGTCAGGCACAGCGGCTCAATCGTCTGATTGAGGACATTCTCAATGTCTCACGAATCGAATCGGGGTTGATCAAGGTCCAGAAAGAGCCGGTCAGCCTGACGATTCTGATCGAACAGCAAATGCAGATGATCAAGGGGTTCGCCGAGGACAAGGGCATCACGGTCACCGGATGCAACCCCATCGTATACGATCAGGTCATGGCGGACAAGGACATGATCAGCCAGGTCATCGTGAACCTGCTGAGCAACGCCGTCAAGTACACGCCGGCCGGAGGAAGCGTTCGGATCGAGACAGACGTGAACGAAGTCGATGCGATGGCGCGCGTGACAGTCACCGATACCGGGGTAGGAATCCCGGCCGATGAGATCAACCATGTATTCGACAAGTTCTATCGTGTAGGCGCCAACAATAAACAAGCCAAAGGGACCGGTCTGGGGTTGAACCTGGTCCGTCAAATCGTTGAGAAAGTGCACAATGGCCGGGTCTTTGTGGCAAGTCAGGTCGGAGTCGGAAGCACGTTTGGATTCGAACTGCCTCTGGCCGCCGCGGAACTGGCCGGCGCGACCCGGTGACCGACGGTCTTGTGCCTCTTTCCGGAGAGAGCCTTCCCATAATCTCGTATTGGAGTGGATCAGAATGACAGGCAAAAAGGTGCTGGTTGCGGATGATGAAATTCACATCATTCACGTTGTCGCCATCAAACTGCGGAACAATGGATATGACGTCGTTGCGGCCAACAATGGAGCGGAGGCCTATGAACTCGCGTGCAGCGAGAAGCCCGACATCATCGTGACGGACTATCAGATGCCATTCGTCACCGGGATCGAGCTGATCGAAAAGCTGCGAAGGAACGAGGAGACGAAGCACATCCCCGCGGTTCTGCTGACGGCGCGCAGTTTCGCCATCACGCAGGAAATGCAGGAATCGCTTGGGATCGAAGAGTGCCTGAGCAAACCTTTCAGTCCCAAGGAACTGCTCAAGACGATCCAGGACATCCTGTATCAGCGTGCTGTGGCCGTTCGGGGTTGAACGTGCCGACGGCGATGAACGCCGAATCCCCTGGAACCTGCTGACCGTGAGGAGGGCCATGCCGAATACCACGACACAAGGACTGACGTGCCTGCAACGACGCGATCTCGAGCGATTCGCCGCGCGCATCGGAGGATTTGGCGTCAACCTGGCTGTTTTGGACGCAGACGGCCAGATTGTGCTCCGCCATGATGCCGGACGGTTCGCCAGCGATGCGCAGGCCGTCGTCGATGTGGGACATGCCGTGTGCCAGGCCGTCCGCGAGCGTACCGAGGGAAGCGGCGAAGGTCGCGTGTGGCAGTTCTGCGACGGTCATGTGCTGCTGGCCACTGCCTTGTGTCTTCCGTGCAACAGCCCTGGTTGTGTCCGTCTTGCGGGTGTCATGGTTGTCGATCTGGGCGAAAACGCGTCGTGGGCCGACGGACAAGCCCCGGATTCGGCCTATATCAGCGAGTTGATTCAACTGGCTGTGCAGAAATTTCAGGACGCCACGCGCAGTGACGAGCAGATGGAGAAGATGGGCATGGAGCTGGCCCAGGTGTACGAGGAACTCGTCCTTCTGCACAAGATCAACACGAATATGAAGGTCACGGAATCGGATGGCACGTTCCTGCAACTGGCCTGCGACAGCCTTACCGATATCGTCCCGGTAGAAGGAATTGCCATCGTTCTGGAACGAACGCTTGAGGGCGAGAAGCGGTTCATGGTGGCGGCCGGCTCTGGGCTCATCGACCTGCCACCTCACATGACGGCCCTGTTACACAGTCGCCTGACGGAAGAACTCCATCGCGCTCAGGAAGCCTTGCTGGACAGCGAGGTGGATTCACCATTCCGTTACGACTGGCCTGCGAGCGTCCGGAACATCATTGCGGTACCCCTGTGTACGAAGGGCGCGCAGAGTTCGCACGTCGCCGGCCGCGTCCAGAATACAGTGGCGATCATGGGCTATATGGTCGCGGTCAATCGGATTGACAAGCCCGATTTCGACAGCACGGATATGAAGCTCTTCGCCTCCGTTGCCAGCGGCTGTGCGGTGTTCATCGAAAACGGGCGCCTCTTCAACGATCTCAAGGAACTCTTTGTTGGATCGCTGCGCGCTCTGACCAACAGCATCGATGCCAAGGACCAGTATACCCGAGGGCATTCTGAGAGGGTGGCGATCATCTCGCAATGGCTCGCCGAACGTGTGGCGGAACGTGAATCGCTGAATCATGAACAGATCCATCGGATCTATCTGGCCGGGCTCTTGCATGACATCGGCAAGATCGGTGTGGATGAAAGCGTTCTGCGCAAGAATGGCCGGCTCACCGAGGAAGAGCGAGAGCGCATCCAGCGTCATCCATCGATCGGAGCGGGGATTCTGCGCGGCATCAAGCAAATGCGCGACATCGTTCCCGGCGTGTTGCACCATCACGAACGCGTGGACGGCAAGGGCTATCCGGAAGGTCTGATCGGTGACGAGATCTCACTAACCGCGAAGATCGTCGGGTTGTCCGACAGTTTCGACGCGATGACCTCGAAACGGGTCTACCGCGATGCCATGACGGTGGACCAGGCGCTGGATGAGATCCGAAAAGGACTGGGGACACAGTTCGACGTGAAGGTCGGGACGGTCTTTCTCGAAAGCGACATCTACCACCTCTGGGATCTGATCCAGGGGAACAATCCGTCCGTGTATGGCGGCGCCCACTTCGCCGATTATGGAACCACCGCCGTGGGGACCTTGCTGCGATGAAGATCAACAGCCAGAATTACAACGACGTCACGGTGATTGAACTCCAGGGTGAGATCGACGGGGACATTGCAGACACCCTGAAAGACACTGTCGTGGAGACCATCACCACCGGTCGCAAGCGAGTGGTCATCGATATGAGCAACGTCAGCACCATCGACGGCCAGGGACTGGAACTGTTGCTGTGGGCGCGGGAATACTGCCGCCGCAGCCGCACACAGCTCAAACTGGCGGGTCTTGATGAGACTCTCGATAAGATCCTCGAGATCACGGGCCTGCAAACGGAATTCGACTGTCATACGGAACTTGCCGAAGCCGTCCGGAGCTTCGCCTAAGGGCGCCGGAAGGGATGTGAACAGGGACACGGTATGAGCCAGATTCTGCTTGAGAATAAGATGCAGCTCGGCCAGCTTCTGCTGGCGCGGGGTGTGGTCACTCAGGAGCAGATCGACCATGCGCTCGCCGAGCAACAGGACAAGGGCCATCGCAAGCTGCTCGGCGAGTTGTTTGTCGAGATGGGCTACTGCACAGAGAACCAGATCGCGGCGGCTCTGGCCGAAGCCTACGGCGTTCCGTACGCGCAGGTAAGTCCAAAGTTGTGTGATCCCAAGGCGGTGGAACTACTGCCGCGCGAGTTCCTGGAAGCCCACATCGTCCTGCCCCTGTTCAAGGTGCACGACGTCCTGACCGTGGCGGTCAACGAGCCGACGAATGTCTTTCTGCTCGACGAGATCGCGCGGATCAGCGGGTGCCGGGTCCGCGTCGTCTGCTCGACCACCAAGGACATCAGAGCCACGCTCCAGTCCTATCTGCCGGCGGCCAACGTCTTCGTGATCGACGACATCATTGACGACGAGGGTCTCGAAGAGTTCACGCTGATCGAGAGCATCACGCAGGACATCAGCAATCTCGAAGAGGTGGCCGGCCAGTCGCCGGTGGTCAAGCTGGTCAACTATCTGCTGTACAACGCGGTCCGGGAGAACGCCAGCGACATCCACATCGAGTGCGATGAGAAGCGGCTGCGCGTCCGCTACCGCGTCGATGGCAAGCTGTACGAGAAGATGCGTCCGCCGCACCAGATGCACGCGGCGGTGGTCTCGCGCATCAAGATCATGGCCGAGTTGGACATCGCCCAGCGTCGTCTGCCGCAGGACGGCGGCATTCACGTCCTCGTTGAGGGCCGACCCATCGACCTGCGCGTCTCGGTAATGCCGGGCAACTTCGGCGAAAAGGTCGTCATTCGCGTCATCGACCCGCAGAAGATCCTGTACAACCTCGAGTCGCTCGGTTTCACCTACGACAATCTCCAGCGTTTTCGCGAAGTCATTCAGGTGCCCAACGGCATCGTTCTTGTCACGGGTCCGACGGGGTCGGGCAAGAACACCACGCTCTATGCGGCGTTGTCGGAGCTCAACAACGAAGAGGTGAACATCTGCACCGTGGAAGACCCGGTCGAATGCAACATCTCGGGCATCAACCAGTTCCAGGTCAATACCGGAGTCGGGTTCGAGTTCTCGACCGCTCTAAGGAGCCTGTTAAGACAGGACCCCGATATCATCATGGTCGGCGAGATCCGCGATCAGGCTACAGCCAACATCGCCGTCCAGGCCGCCCTGACCGGGCACCTGGTGCTCTCAACTTTGCACACCAATGATGCGCCGGGCGCGGTGACGCGGCTGCTCGATCTGGGCGTGGCCCCGTACTTGGTCAGCGCTTCGCTTAAGGGGGTGCTGGCCCAGCGTCTGGTCCGCAAGATCTGCCCGAACTGTAAAACCGAATACGATCCACCGGCCAGTCTGAAGAAGGCCGTCCAGGCTCAGGGAGGGCAAACATGCAAGTTCTATCGAGGTCTCGGGTGCAAGAAATGTCGCAACACCGGGTACGCCGGACGAATCGCCATTCATGAGCTGCTCGTCCCAGACGATGAGATCATGGAGATGATCAACGAGCGGATCAGCGCCAAGAAACTGCGTGCGGTCGCCCTGGCCAAGGGGATGAGTCCGCTGCATTTCGATGGTATCGAGAAGGTCAAGGCGGGGATCGTATCGATCGAAGAGGTGTTGCGAATTGCCGCGTTGGATGCACCAACGACGGTCGAATCCTGAGGCGTATGTTGTAGCGAAGCAGACCGATGGCAACAGTGACAGCAGAGATGCGACAGGCCGGCTCGAATGCCGCTGCAGTGTCGGATGCGACCGGGGGCGGCAAGCCGGAGCCTGGCGAGATCGTTCGCCATGCGCCGGATATAAGGGCGATGGAACGGGTCCGGGTCAAGAGCACCGATCTGATTTTGTTCACCACCCAGTTGGCGGTCATGCTGGACAGCGGCGTCATCCTCAGCGATGCGCTCGATGCCATTGGCGAACAGGCGGCAGATCCCCGCTTCAAAGCGGTCATCCTCGATCTGTCTGAACGGGTCAAGAGCGGGGAGATGTTCTCGAAGGCCCTGGCGTTCTATCCCGGCATCTTCAACAGGATGTTCATCAGTATGGTGAAGGCCTCCGAAGCCTCCGGAAAGATGGTCGAGATGCTCACCGTCTTGACCGGGTATCTCACCTTCGAGGCCGATACACGCAAGCGTGTCTTGGGAGCCCTGACCTATCCTTTGATCATGGTCCTGATGGCCATTGCCGCCACCGGAACACTGATGTTCTTCGTCCTGCCTCGTTTCATGCGTATTTATGAGACACGCGGGGCGGCTCTGCCGAAACTGACCCAGGTCCTCGTGCACTTCAGCCGCATCCTGGGCAACGTAGAGATCATGGCGATGCTCGTGACGACCGTGATTCTGCTTGGATTCGGCCTATACCTGTGGTCTCATACGATCTCCGGGCGGCGCATCCTCGATGGGGTGAAGATCCGCACTCCGGTGATTGGCACGATGTTTGTGGACATGGTCGTGACGCGGAGCATGCGCATCATGGCGACGATGGTCAACACCGGTGTTCGCCTGCTCGATGCCATCCACGTGATTCAGGGCTGTGTGGACAATTACGACTTCGAGCAACTCTGGGCGGAGGTGGACGGCAGGATCCAGGACGGCTACCAGCTCTCCGAAGCCATCCTCATCTCGGAGCGGGCGAAGCTGATCTCACCGAGCATCATCCAGATGCTCCGGGCCGGCGAGAAGGCCGGGCAACTCGGCGCCGTCTGCGACAAGGTGTCGGTCTTCTACGAGAAGAAGCTCGCGGCGTCGATCCAGAGCGTTATGACCGTGATCGAGCCGCTGATGATCACCATTCTCGGCATCGTGATCGGGACGATCGCCATCGCACTTCTGCTGCCCGTCTTCAGGGTCTCCAGCGTCATCGCCCACTGAAAGGCATCGCCGCTGAGGCGAGCACTTCGCGACACGTGCAGTGATTGCCCAGATGACAAAGGGCTATTTGCCGCGCGACAAATCGGATCGGGAACGTCATCGGCTCAGCCACCGTTCCGTATCCAATCGTGATGTGGGGAAAGAACGCGGCAAATGCAGCCTTCTCGCGATAGTCGCGAACCCAGGCCGGCGTGCTCGGCGCAGGCTCATCATCCCCCCAGATCATATCTGCGGTGACCTCTCGGCTCATATAGGGCTCCATCGCCATCATGATCCGCTCGTGCAACGTCTGAAGGGCCCTGGTCTTCGCCACAGCGAAGAGCGAATTCGGCTCACCTGCCGCGTTCAATACGGTGACGATCCCCGTGATCGTCAGTTCATCGAGAACACAGTCCCTTGCGACCGCGGTCAGCGTCTTGCCGATGGAATCGGTTTGGCAGCGTTCCATGCAACCCATTGCCAGTGAGATGTGTGGCAGACACGCGCTCTCATCCAGCACGATCCCCTTGCCGCCGCCTACCAACTTTCGGTTCACCTCAATGGCAAGGCGGGCAATCCTCGCTTCCGGCAGCAGGGCGACATCGATCGCGATTTGAGTCATGGCTTTCTCCCACGCACCTGGGCAACAACCTCATCGAATTGTCGCAGGACAGTCTCAGCCCTCTGCGGGCTGAACCGGTTCACCAAGACGATGGTCAGGCCGTTGGCAACGAACCCGGGAACGATCTCATAGAGATGAACGCCGAGGCCCATCTGCTTCCAAACGACCAGTACGACGGTCCCTATGACCATGCCCGCCAGCGCCGCCTGCCAGCCCGTCTGCTTCGAGAACAGAGCGAACAACACCAATGGCCCGAAGGCGGCCCCAAAACCGCCCCAGGCATACGCAACAATGTCGAGAATGGTCTCGCTGGGACGCAAGGCCAGCAGCAGAGCGACCAGTGAAATCACGATGACACAAATCCGCCCGACGAGGACCACCTCGCGTTGCCCGGCAGCTCGCTGAATCGTTCTCTGATAGAAGTCCTGTGTCAGCGCCGACGACGAGACGAGCAGTTGTGAGTCGATGGTGGACATGATCGCCGAGAGGATCGCCGCCATCATGACGCCGCCCAGCCATGGATGGGTGACTTCGGCGATCATATAGATGAAGACCTTCTCCGGGTCGCCGCCGGGCACGGTCCGGAACAGTCCGATACCGATCAGGCCGATGGCGACCGCCCCGGCCAGCGACAGAAACACCCAGACGATGGCGATTCCCATCGACCGCGAGAGCTTGGCGAGCGATCCGGCGCTCATGAAACGCACGAGGATATGGGGCTGGCCGAAATACCCGAGCCCCCAGGCCGTCGCCGAAACGACAGCGAGCAGGGCCGTCGCTCCGCCGGCCGGACGCAGGTTCTGGGCGATGTCTCGGAGCGTCATGCCCTCCTCGATTCCAGCGGCGCCTCCGGCTCGACCGTAGGCCAGCAGCGGGACGAGCACCAGCGCCGCGACCATCAGCGCGCCCTGGAACAGGTCCGTCCAGCAGACCGCCAGAAAGCCTCCCAGGAACGTGTAGACGATGATGATCGCGCCGCCAAGGACGACGGCCGCTTGGTAGGAGACGCCAAAGGTGGACTCAAAGAGCTTACCCGCCGCGACCAGGCCGCTGGAGGCGTAGATCGTGAAGAAGATCAGAATGACGATGGCCGAAACGATCCGCAGCAGGCCGGTCGGGTCGCCGAAGCGCGCCTCGAAGAAGCAGGGCAACGTGATCGAGCCGGTCTTCTCCGTATAGACGCGAAGCCGTCGTGAGACGAGCAGCCAGTTCAGCACCGTGCCAACGAACAGCCCGACCGCGATCCAGGCGTTGACCAGGCCGCCGAGGTAGATCGCCCCGGGCAGGCCCATCAGCAGCCAGCCGCTCATGTCGCTGGCCTGAGCCGACAGGGCTGTGACCCACGCGCCCATCCCACGCCCGCCCAGCAGGTATTCCTCGATGCTCTCGTTGCGCCGATAGAAATAGAACCCGATCCCCAGCAACAGGACGAAATACACAACAAACGTAACCACCGTCGCCGTCGTCATCGGTCAACCCAGGAATGGTGCTGCCTCTTTCATGTCATGCTGAGCGAAGCGTAGCGCTGTCGAAGCAACTGGCCATAGACTGGCAGTGTATCTGATTCGCGGCCAGCCCCCTCGACAAGCTCGGGGTGACAAAAGGCAGGTAAGTCGAACTGTAATGCTCTCATCTGTCGTATCGGTTCTTATGGCAATGGTCAATCCTCAATGACCTCTTCGTCCTGGGCTCGCCAAGCGGGGTCGACGATGCAGAGGAAGACGAGTTCGTGGTCGCCGGTGTTCTCGATGGACTGCACCGCGCCGGGGGGGATGTAGACGGTGCTGCCGGGCTCGACGGGCTCGTGTTCGTCGTCGATACACATCGTGCCGAACCCTTCGATGACGTAGTAAACCTCGGCCGTGGTCAGCCGGTGCGGCTTGGTTGCCTGGCCGAAGGGCACGGTGGCGTGGGCCAGGCTGTAGCGAATCTGCACGTCCGCCTTGTCCGGGTGCAACAGCTCGCGCAGGAGCGAGCCATCACCCGCGGTGAATTCCCTGCAATCATCCACCAACGTGATGAGCATTACGATCCTCCCAATAGAATCGATCCTTCAGTGAAGAACGTCCCCGCAACGCACCCGGTCATCAGGCAGGCCAACGTCGCGGCGGTCAGGGCCCGCACCGCAATCGGCCCGATGTCCTTGGACCGCTGCGGCGCCAGAGCGCAGAAGCTGCCGACGAAGATGGCCATTGACGCGATGTGGGTGAACCCGCACAGGGCGTACGTCGCGATGACCGCCGAGCGCGGGTGCTGCAAGAGGCCCTCTTTCATCGCGGTCGCCAGGTCGTTGTAGGCGGCCACTTCGGTGACGATCAGCCGTTCTCCGACGATCCGCGCGATCTCACCTGCGTCGGCGATCGGCACGCCCAGGACCAGTGTCACGGGGTAGAACAGGATGCCGAACAGGGCCTTGAGCGACCACTGTCCTTCCCAGCCGAAGAGCGGATTGATCCAGTCGCCGAGGCCGCCGAGGACCAGATCGACCAGGGCCACGAGGCCGAGGACCGCGATCAGCAGCGCGGCGATCCCGACGATCATTCGCACGCCGGCGTTGGCACCGTTGATGATTGCCTCGAACAGATTGCTGTCCCGCTCATAGTACGGCTCGACGCGTACGCCCAGCGTCTCGGGCTGTTCGCTCTCCGGCAGCAGGATCTTCGACATGAGCAAAGCCGCCGGCGCCGACAGCAGCGACGCCGAGACCAGATGCCCGGCGATCATCGGGAATTGTTCGCGCAGGCTGAAGACGTACAGCGCCAGCACGTTCGATGCGACCGTGGCCATGCCCGCCGTCAGGACGGTGCACGTCTCCGACCGCGTCATGCGAGGCAGGTGGGGCTTGACGGTCAGCATGGATTCGACGCCTACGAAGATGTTGCTGGCCGCGACCAGCGACTCGGCGCCGGAGATTCGCATCAGACGGGTGAAGATGCGGGCGAACGCCTTGATCAGCAGGGGCATCACCCGCAGGTAGTACAGGATGGCGATCAGGGCCGAGAAGAAGATGATCGTTGGAAAGCCCTGGAACGCCAGGATGAAACCGAGCGATTCGGCTCCATCGTCGGCGGTCTGGCCCGGTCCCAGGGCCAGGCGTCCGAAGACGAACCGTGCGCCGGCGCCGGCCGAGTCGATCACGCGGACGACGACGTCGTTGACGACCAGAAACACTCTGGCCCCGGCCGGCACCATGAAGATGAACGAGGCGACGGCCAGTTGCAGCGCCACGCCCCAGGCGATCAGCCGGAAGTTCATGTTTCGCCGCTCGGCCGAGAGGACCCACGCGACGCCGATCAGGACAAAGATGCCCGCGAAGCTGACGAGGTTATAGATATCCATGACGTCGGATTGTACAAGGGTCGGGCCGATGTGGAAATGCCGGACCGAGCAGACAGGACAATTACGATGGGATCTCGCTGACATCCTTGAGGATATGGTGCGGGCGATAGGCGTAGGCGTCCAGATCGGATTCTCTCGTGATACCGCTGAGGACCAGGACGGTGTCGATGCCCGCTTCGATGCCCGCGACGACGTCGGTGTCCATCCGGTCGCCGATGATCACGGTCTCTTCGCGCTGGCAGCTCAGCAGCGTCAGGGCGTGACGCATGATGAGCGGGTTGGGTTTGCCGACGAAATAGGCCTGCCGTCCGGTGGCCAGTTCGATCGGCGCCGCCAAGGCCCGGCACGCCGGAGCGATCCCTTTCTCCGTCGGACCCGTCAGGTCGGGGTTGGTCCCCACCAGCCTGGCCCCGCCCAGCACAAGCTGGATGGCCGTCTCGATCTTCTCGTAGCTGTAGCTTCGCGTCTCGCCGACGATCACGTAGTCAGGGTGGCTCTCATCAACGGAAAGTCCCGCTTCGTACAGGGCCTGATAGAGCCCCGAATCGCCGATGGCGAAGACCCGTCCGCCGGGACATTGCGAGGCGATGAAATGGGCGGTGGCCATGCCGGAGGTGATGAAATGCTCCTCGCCGACTTCGATGCCCATGTGCCGCAGTTTCTGATGCAGTTCACGCGGCGAACGAGCGGAGCTGTTGGTGAGGAACAGGAACCGCTTGCCCTCGCTCTGGAGCCAATCGACGAACGCCTTCGAGCCCTCCAGCAGGCGTGAGCCGTGGTAGATCACCCCGTCCATGTCGCAGATAAACCCACGTTTGTTTCTCAATTCTCCCATCGATTCTCCATCGGTCATAAGAAGTCGCCCAGCCGACATATCTGTCCCCAAGGCTATCGGATGTTCATGGCAGCGTCAATCCGGAGTTGCGGCTTCAGGGTTGACAGGGCTACATCGGACTCGTACGATTATCGCACTGATGCAGATCGGTTTGATCCACGGAAGACCGGGAGTCGCAACCATGGCATCACTGATTATCACATCGGGCAAACAGGAAGGGGATTACTATCCACTCGGGCGGCGAACCAACGTGATCGGGCGGGACGAGGCGCTGCTGATTCAGGTCCTGGACAACATGGTCTCCCGCAAGCACCTGCAAATCCGGTACGACGAGAGGATCGGCAAGTACTATGCCTACGACATGAAGAGCCGTAACGGGGTCTATGTCAACAACCAGCGGATCTCCGGCGAGACGCCTCTGGCCGACGGAGACGTGATCCTGGTCGGCCTGACGACGCTGCTGTTCGTGGACAGGGACTTCAAAGACAAAGACAGCGCGCTGCTGCACTATAGGAAGGTGGGCGAGCGGATGCGTGTCACGGTCTATGGGCCGCAGGAGATCGACGAGGTTGATCGGGGCCAGGGGGAGACCGGGCACCCGATCAAGTGGTGATGACTGAACGGGCGAATCGGGACAAGGAGGTATGCATGGATCGACGTGAGATGCTGGGGGCCATCGGACTGGGGGCGGCAGGGCTGCTCGGATGGGCGGGCCGGCAGGAGGATGCCTCGGCGGCCCAGTACGCCCAGGCTACGAAGGGGCTGCCTGCTCTGAAGATCACCGATGTCAAAGCGATCGTCACTGCCCCGCAGGGCATCCGTTTATGCGTGGTGAAGGTCGATACGAGCGAGCCCGGTCTATACGGGCTCGGCTGCGCAACGTTCAATCAGAGGCCGTTGCCCGTGGTCTCGGCCGTCAACGACTATCTCAAGCCGTTCGCCCAAGGCCGCGACGCCGACAACATCGAGGACATGTGGCAGAACGCCTACACGAGTTCCTACTGGCGAAACGGTCCGGTGCTCAACAACTCTCTATGCGGGCTCGATCAGGCCCTGTGGGACATCAAGGGCAAGCGGGCGAACATGCCTGTCTACCAGTTGCTCGGCGGCAAGTGCCGATTCGCGATCGATTGCTATACGCACTGCGGCGGCGGGACGCTGGCGCAGATCGAGCAGAGCGTTCGGCAGGCGATGGATCGCGGGTTCCGGCACATCCGCATCCAGCGGGGCGGCTATGGCTCGCCGCACCTGTCGAAACAGGCCGATTTCAAGGAAGCCGGTTTCGGGGCGTCGGTCGATTCGAACATGGCGATCCGGCCGTATGTCAGGGGCACGATCGAGATGTTCGAGCACATCCGCAGCACCTGTGGCGACGACGTCGAGCTGCTGCACGACATCCACGAGCGCATCCCCCCGATCGAGGCGATCAACCTGGTCAAGCGGCTGGAAGAATACCGGCCGTACTTTATCGAGGATCCTTTCTCGCCTGAGGACATTGGCTATTTCAAACTGCTTCGCCAGCAGACCTGCGTGCCGATCGCGATGGGCGAGTTGTACAACAGCCCGCACGAATGGGTCGGCCTGATGAGCGAGCGGCTGATCGACTTCATCCGCGTGCACATCTCGCAGATCGGCGGGCTCAGCGTCGCGCGCAAGATCGCGGCGCTGGGCGAATGGTTCAACGTCCGCAGCGCCTGGCACGGACCGGGCGACGTCTCGCCGGTCGGGCACGCCGCCAACGCGCACCTCGACCTGGCGATCTGGAACTTCGGCATCCAGGAGGCGGTGCACTTCAACGAGCGGACGCGCGAGGTCTTCCCTGGTGCGCCGACGGTTGAAAATGGCTATATGCACGTCAATGAGGCGCCGGGTTGGGGCGTGGATATCGACGAGACCCTGGCGGCCAAGTTTCCGCTGCCGGAGCATCCGGGGTACTGGAACCCGGTCCGCCGGCCCGACGGCACTGCGGTCCGGCCGTAATCGGCGTCATCGGTCGGCGTACTTGTCGCGGTCGCAGGTGATCGTGCCGTCGTGGTATTCGAGTTCGGCCGCCTGCAAGACGGTGCGGTTGGTGCCGTGGAGCGGGTGCGCCGGCGGGTAGTGCACGTGATAGAGGATGATGGCCCGATCTCCGAGCAGGATGATGCCGGGATGGCCTCCCTGGGCGTCGTCCTTGTCGCGTTTGCCCGGCTCGCGGAGCAGGCTGCCGGTGTACTGCCAGTCAGTCAGGCCGTCCTGCGACCGATACACCCGTATCCCGCGCTTCCAGGAGTCCACCACGAGCCAGTAGGCACCGTGCCACTGCCAGACGAACGGCGCCTCGTGGCTGACGTCGGTGATGGCCGGCCCGACCACCTTCCAACGATAGAGGTCGTCGCTCTGCGCCAGATAGGAGCGCGACCCGTGGACCTCGTCTTTATAGAGCATGCACCACTTGCCGCCCGCGCGATAGATACCGGCATCGATGCACCGGTCCGAGGACAGATCGAGCGCGGATTGGTAGGTCCAGGTCTTTCCGTCGGCGCTGGTGAAGTGCTTGATGAACCGCTTGCCAATCCACTCGGTGTAGATGCCGTCCACCCACGAGACGTACATGTGATAGAGGCCCTCGTGGTACAGGACGCCCGGCGCCCACCAGCTACAGTTGCTCGCGATGGGCTGGCCGAGTCCTTGGTCGCCCTGGCAAACGCCGAGGTAGCGCCACTGCCGTCCATCCTTCGAGGCGGCGATGCCGATGGCTGAGCCGTGGCAGAACTCGACGCCCTTGTTGGGCTGGAGGGTCGCCCGCCTCTGGGTGTAGTAGACCCACCATTCGTTCGCCTGGTCGTTCCATACGGGCGCCGGGTCGGCGGCCCCGTCCCAGGGCGGGTCGCGGAACAGCGGGGCCGGGGCATTGGCCAGGTCGAACGTTCGCTCGTCAGCGGCATGGCACAGGCCGCACACGGGAGCCACGAGACACAGACACACGATGATTCTGCTCTTCATGCGATTGTCCTTTCATCGAACATGGCGCTGACGGACGGTCCATTGGGCCGCGAGGAAGCCCCATGCGATCCCGACGACGGCGCCGACGCCGTGGGCGGTGTTGGCAATGTTGCCGACCAGGCCCGACAGGCCCAGAAAGAAC
The DNA here is from genome assembly GCA_012719085.1 of Planctomycetota bacterium. Taxonomy (GTDB): domain Bacteria; phylum Planctomycetota; class Phycisphaerae; order Sedimentisphaerales; family Anaerobacaceae; genus Anaerobaca. Next base: position 11,765 of record JAAYBA010000021.1, on the reverse strand, counting down.
CATCCGATCATGAGCATGACGGTCTGCGGGTGCAGCTCCAGGCCGGAGGCGGGGTCGAATTTGCCCTGCATCCAGATATAGCCGAGCAGCCCGAAGACCACGCCCGACATGCCGCCGAACGTCGGCCCGCTCATGACATACTGGCCGAGATTGGAGACGGCCGAAATCACCAGCACCAGCATCAGCAAGTGCCACATCCCTTTGCGGGTCTCGATCATGCTGCCCAGGTCCCTCAGCCACATCATGTTGAAGAAGATATGCAGCAGGCCGAAGTGCACGAACATGGGCGTGAAGAGCCGCCAAAACTGGCCCCGGCGGATTTCGGGCAGGCCCGAGTCCCATTCGACGTACTGTCCGTCGAAGGAGTAGTGCGTGACCGACAGATAGGCGATGATGCGGTCGTTCTCGCCCAGGCCGGTGGCGAGCGTCACAAGCACGCTGATCGCCAGCAGCGCCATCGTCAAAACGCCGTAGCCGATCAGGGGCCTGTAGAACGCGGTGCGGCCGTCCACGATGCGGGCCCGCTTGGGAACGCTCGCCTGCACGTCGCGCTGTCGCTGCCGGGCGCCCTTCTCGGCCCCCCCGGCAAACGTTGGATCGTCGGGCCGCGCAGCGAACCGCTCGAACAGCGACGCGGCCTCTTCGAGTTGCGATTCGTCGAGGACCCAGAGGTCCCATCCGCCGTTGGAGGCCGGGTCTACCTGGTTTTCGATCCGGCGACCGTAGAGGAAGTCTCCGAACCGTCTTGCCTGGGCTTCATCATCCAATCGGCCGATCTGTCGCATTCAATGCCCCTGAGCTCAGTAGTCTACAAAATCGGATGTGTGAGTCATTCGAAACCGCCGCGCGGGCCAACGTCTATCAGCCGCTGGAGCGATGGTACTGCCTTGTGTCCTGCAATGCGAGCCAAATCGAAGCAGACAGGTGCTCCTTCATATTGTTCGATTCACGTACTCATGGACCGAATCGGTGGAATCGGATAAGGTGTGGATGGTCGCATAACCCAAAAACGGCAAGGCAGGATCCATGGAGATGATGACCCGTCGTGATTTTGTCAACGCCGCTGCTCTGGCGGGCGTGGCGGCCCTGATGCCCCGATGTGCTCGCGCCCGGACGGCCGCAGGCAGGCCCAATATCGTTCTGGTCATCACCGACGACCAGGGGTATGGCGAACTGTCCTGTCACGGCAACCCGATCCTCAAGACGCCCCATCTGGACCGGCTGCACGCGCAGAGCGTTCGGTTCACCGATTTCCACGTGAGTCCGACGTGCGCGCCGACGCGGGCGGCGCTGATGACCGGCCGGCACGAGTTCCGCTCGGGTGTTACGCACACGATCTACGAACGCGAACGGCTCAGTCTCGGTGCGACCACGATCGCCCAGGTGCTCAAGGACGCCGGCTATGCCACCGGGATATTCGGCAAATGGCACCTTGGCGATGAAGAGCCCTATCAGCCCGAGAAGCGCGGCTTCGACGAGGTCTTTATCCACGGCGGCGGCGGGATCGGGCAGACCTATCCGGGCAGTTGCGGCGACGCGCCGGGCAACAGCTACTTCGACCCCGCCATTCTGCACAACGGGACGTTTGTGAAGACCACTGGTTTCTGTACCGATGTCTTCTTTGATCGGGCGCTCGATTGGATCGGCGCCGAATCGCGGAAGGGCGGGCCATTCTTCGCCTATATCTCGACGAACGCCCCGCACAGTCCCTACGTCGGCCCGGAGGCCTACCAGAGACCCTATCTGGACGCGGGCATGGCGACGGCCGATGCGGCGTATTACGGGATGATCGCCAATATCGACGACAACGTCGGCCGTCTGCTGGCCAGGCTCGACGAGTGGAAGCTCAGCGAGGGGACACTGCTGATCTTCATGACCGACAACGGCCACTCTCGCGGCAATCTGTACAACGCGGGCATGCGGTCCGCGAAGGGCAGCCCCTACCAGGGCGGCACGCGGGTCCCGGCGTTTTTCCGCTGGCCTGGCACGCTCGGTAGGGGAGTCGATGTGAACGCCCTGGCGGCGCATATCGATCTGTTTCCCACGCTGGCCGAGATCGCCGGCGCCAAGATCCCGGGGTCTGTGGAACTGGACGGGCGCAGCCTCGTTCCGCTGCTGCTGGACGCGAAAGCGGATTGGCCCGACCGCTGTCTCTTCGTTCACAAGGGCCGCTGGGCCCGCGGCAAGGCCGCCGAGAGCAAGTACGCCGACTGCGCCGTGCGAAACACCCGATTTCGGCTGGTCAACAACACCGAACTCTACGACATCGCCGACGATCCGGGCGAGACGAAAAACGTCATCGACCAGCACCCCGAGGTCGTCGCGAAGATGCGAGCCGCTTACGACCGATGGTGGGACAAGGTCCTGCCCTGTATGGTCAACGAGGACGCCGTCGGCCCGACGGTCAATCCGTTCAAAGAACACTACTGGCGGCAGTTCGGCGGCGGTCCCGACGAGACCCTTCTCAAGCAGATGGACCCCATGCGCACGATTTAGCCTGTGCGTACCGATACCGCAGACGGCGGCATGGTCCGACCGAGGGAGAGAGCGGCTTCCCGACTACTTGAATTCGACGAGAGGCTTGATCGTCTGGCCGAAGAGCTTGGAGGCCCGCTCGACGAACGGCCCGACACCCTGCTTGAACCAGGCGGGCTTCTGGGCCTGGATCTTGCCGATCACGTAGTAGCCGATCGCCATGATCGCCGGATAGCTGCAATCGTCCGGAAGCGGGATGTTCAGGCGGTCCGTGCCGAACGAATCGTTCTCGCGGCCGAAGGCGATGAACAGCTCGCTGGGGGCGTCGACCACGGTGGTGGCGTGCTTGGACTGCTCCCAGGTGAACACGTCGCGGGCCACGCGCCGGCCGAACAGCTCGACGAACTTCGTGGCGAACATGATTCGGATCAGCTCGAACTGCTCGGGCACGAGCAGGTAATACGCCTCGAAGCCGCCGGGTTTCTTGTCGTAGGCGGCGAGCGTCGGGTCGATGACGTCCTTGATGTACGCGCGAATCTTTGCGGCTTCGGCCTTCGGATCGTCCACGAGGCTCGCCATCATCATGCCCATGTACGTGGAGGTGTTGTAGGTGTACGGCTCCGGCAGGCTGGGAAACACGTAGGCCTCATCGACGTAGTCGTTGGCCATGCTGGACGGATTGGACGTGAACAGCACGACGGGCAGGCCCTTGGGCTTGACCGCTTCTGCGATGATCGGGGCGTGCTTGCCGCCGGAGGCGGAGAACAGGGCCACGCCGTCGATGTCGCCGACGGCGTCCAGCTTGTTCTGGAACGTGCCCTCGTCGGCCAGCACGGCGTCCTTGTCGTCGAAGATGATCTTGCCGGTCGCGATGGCGTTGCCGCTGCCGACGACCAGGGGCCGCTTGAACCGGGCCAGGTTCGGACGGGGGAACACCGTCTTGGGGTCGGCGAAGAGATCCAGCGCATTGAGTACGCACACATCGAGATCGATCAGAGAATTCAGGTTGAAGTCGGTCATTTGTGCTCCTTGCTGCTTCGGTCCTTAATTGCCTGGTTCGTAGTCCGCAGGATGGGCTTGGGCCCATGCGGTTTTGCAGCCGTTGATTTCAGCCGTGGCATTTTATATAGTGGCTCGGCTGGCGGCAAACGCAATTTCTCCGGATTCGGCGATGGCAAACGAAGGCAAACTCAAGGAGGCAGTTCTGTGGGAGCCTGCGGAGGGCAAGCGGGTCCGCTGCACGCTGTGCGGCTTTCGCTGCCGAATCGACGACGGCAAGCTGGGGCATTGCTGCGTGCGGCAGAACGTGGGCGGCACCCTGTACTCGCTCAATTACGACAAGGTCTGCGCCGCCAATCCGGACCCCATCGAGAAGAAGCCGCTGTTCCATTTCCAGCCGGGCACGCGGAGTTTCTCGGTTGCTACGATGGGGTGCAACTTCCGCTGCGAGTTCTGCCAGAACTGGCAGATCAGTCAGGTGGCGGTCGACGGCGGGCAGATCGACGGGCAGGCGGTGAAGCCCGAGCAGATCGTGACGGCGGCCCTCCGCAGCGATTGCCGCAGCATTGCTTACACCTATACCGAGCCGACCGTGTTCATGGAACTGTGCGCCGACTGTGGCCGGCTGGCGAAGGAAAAGGGCATGGTGAACGTCTTCGTCAGCAACGGGTACATGACGCGCGAGGCCATCGATTTTGCAACCGATTGGCTCGATGGGATCAACGTCGATCTCAAGGCATTCACCGATGATTACTACCGGCGGCTGTGCAAGGCCCGATTGCAGCCGGTGCTGGATACGATCGCGACCATCGCCCGGCAGACCGATATCTGGATCGAGGTCACGACGCTGCTGGTCCCAGGCGAGAACGACTCGGAGGACGAGCTGAAGCAGCTTGCCGATTTCCTCGTCCGGCAGGCCGGCCCGGACGTTCCCTGGCACATCAGCCGGTTCCAGCCCCAGTACCGGTATGCCGACGGGCAGCCGACGCCGATGGAGAGCCTTCAACGGGCCGAACGGATCGGCAGGGAGGCGGGGCTGCGCTACGTCTATCTGGGCAACGTGCCCGGCGCCCGCTCGGAGAGCACGTTCTGCCCCGGATGCGGACGCATGCTGATCGAACGTGTCGGCTTTCGCATCGTCGCCAATGAGATTCAGGACTCCAGGTGCCCGCAGTGTGGCACGGAGATTGCAGGTTTCGAGCTTTGAGGTCCTATGAAGATTGTCGCAGATGGGAACATTCCTTTTGTTCGCGAGTGCTTTTCGTCCGTCGGTGATGTGGAGGTCATGGGCGGGCGCGAGATGACGCCGGAGGCGGTCGCGGACGCCGATGCGCTGCTTGTGCGGAGCATCACCCGCGTCGACGAGCGTCTCCTGTCGGGCAGCGCAGTGAAGTTCGTTGCGACCGCCACGATCGGCTTCGACCACGTCGATCTCGACTACCTTGACGCGCGGCACATCGGCTTCGCCTCGGCGCCCGGCTCCAACGCCACTTCGGCGGCCGAGTACGTGATCGCGGCGTTGCTGGAGATCGGCCGACGGCACGGCATCCGCCTCGACGGCCGGTCCATCGGCGTGGTGGGGGTCGGCAACGTCGGCGGGCGCGTCGCGGCCAGGTGCGAGGCGCTGGGGATGCACGTGCGACGTAACGATCCGCCGCTCCAGCGGCGGACGGGCGACCCGAAATACGTGCCCATCGAGGCGGTGTTCGACTGCGACCTCATCACGATGCACACGCCGCTGACGCGGGAGGGGACTGACAAGACCCATCATCTGGCGGACGAGCGGTTCTTCTCGTCGCTCAAGCAGGGGGCGGTCTTCGTGAACGCCTCGCGCGGCGCCGTCGTGGATTCGCAGGCCCTCAAGGCTGCCATCGCGGCCAGGCGACTGAAGGCCGTGGCTCTGGATGTCTGGGAGAACGAGCCGAACATCGACGCGGACCTGCTTGATGCGGTCGATCTGGGCTCGCCGCACATCGCCGGCTACTCGCTGGACGGCAAGATCGCCGGCCTGATTATGATCTACCAGGCCCTTTGCGAGCACTTCGGCCTGCCGGCGAAGTTCGACGTGGGCGATTTCCTGCCCGCTCCCGACGTGGCGACGATCGAGTTGCCCGATGACGTGGGCGACGAGCAGGAGGCCATCGCATCGGCCGTGGAGAAGGTCTACCCCATCGTCCGGGACGACCGGGACCTGAGGCGGATCGCCGGCGAGCCGTCCGAGGCGAGGGGGCAGTTCTTCGATGCCCTGCGAAAGGGCTACCCGGTGCGACGGGAGTTCCACAACACGACCGTCGTCGTGCCTGAGCCGGGAGGGGCCCTGGTGCGCAAGCTTCTGGGAATCGGTTTCAAGGTGAAAGGACGGCGGCGTGAAGACGACGTCTGACGACGTACTCCAGTGGCCCAGCGGCCGTCTGGACTTCTCGGCGGGCTGCCTGGTCATGGGCGTCCTGAACGTCACGCCCGACTCCTTCAGCGACGGGGGCCAATTCCTCGACGTCAGCCAGGCCGTTGCACACGGCTTAGAGATGGCCTCACAAGGAGCGGCTATCATTGACATCGGCGGCGAGTCCACCCGGCCCGGTGCCGCTGTCATCCCGGCGGGGGAGCAAATCCGTCGCGTGGTGCCGGTGATCGAGGGGTTGACAGATCAGATCGATGTTCCGATCAGCATCGACACCTGCCATGTCGAGGTGGCGCGGGCAGCCCTGGACGCAGGCGCCTCGATTCTCAACGATATCACGGCCCTGGTGGATGACGGGATGGCGGAATTGGCAGCTACAGCACAGGTTCCGGTCGTTCTGATGCACATGCAGGGAACGCCCGCGACGATGCAGACCGACCCGACGTATGACGATGTGGTTGGACAGGTCCTGCACTTCCTTCTGGCGCGGGCCAGACGAGCTGAATCATTCGGCATCCCCAGCGAGCGAATCTGGATCGATCCAGGGATCGGGTTCGGCAAGACATTCGAACATAATCTCCTTTTATTAAAGCATTTAGAGCAATTTGCCTCGACGAACTACCGGGCACTGGTTGGCACAAGCCGCAAGCGGTTTATTGGGACGATCACCGGTCGTGCCGACCCGGCTGATCGCGTCTTCGGCACGGCGGCAACGGTGGCGATGTGTGCGCTGGCGGGGGTCTCTGTCGTGCGGGTCCACGATGTTGCGGCAATGCAGGATGTGCTCAGGGTTGTCCGAGCGGTTCAGAAATGCTGAGTCGCCAATGGCGACGTCCGGCGCATCGGCCAGCGGGAAGATGCGGGTTCAGCACAGAGCAAGATAGCTGGCAATGGCCAGAACGAGGATGCGTCTCTTGCTGATGACAAACGGCAGCCAAGTTTCGTAATAGAAGCTGTTCATCATTCGTTTCTGCCCCCCAAGTTTCCATCAACTTCGACGTTTGTATTATAGCCGAAACGGATGCTCCATGGCAAGAAGAAAATCACCAATATGCACATAAAGGATTGTTATATAGCATCTTACGGCAGTTCTTAGGCTACACACAGGCGACATGGCGCGGCATAGACCGCACCCACCGGCAGGTCCGATATGGCTGGCGGCAGACTCGGACATCCTCGCGGAAAGGTATACTGCCGTTTGAACGCAATGCGGCAACCAGAACCCGTGTCGCAAGCCGGCGTATATTTCCGTTGACGCGGTCTTGGCATGCCGGTACAGTAACACCATGGCGCTGTCGCCTCCCCTAGGTACGCGAAGTACCGAATGCTGCGGAGGGCAAAAATTACCAGGAGTTGACATCAGGATGCTATGCCCCATTTTGCACGGGAGCACGCAGCAAGGCACTTAGGAGATGACCATGATCGATTCGACGCAGCATGTCCTGGCGTGGATGCCCGGCCACTGGGAGTGGCTGGTCATTCTCATCGTTGCACTTCTGATCTTCGGCAGACGCCTGCCAGAGATCGCCCGCAGTGTCGGCAAGAGCCTCACCGAATTCAAGAAGGGGATCAACGAAGCGAAGGAGTCCTCCGATGAACTGGTCGACGACGTCCGCAAGGTCAAAGACGACGTCGTGAAGGACGCGAAAGACGCTTCGGGCATTGACGACCCCGATCTGAAAAGCTGACCCCCTTCGGACGGGGAACCCCTCCGCTGTCGACCGAGATGGGCGATACCATGAAGAAGCAGGATCCCCTAAGCTGCACGATGAGTTTAGGCGATCATCTCGAAGAGCTGCGCGCGCGACTGATCCTGGCGATCCTGGGGCTGGCGGTCGGTTCCATCGTGGCCCTGATCTTCGGCACCTTCGTTCTGCGGTTCATCGAGAAACCTTACAAGATTGCGATGCGTGAGCGGATCGAAAAGACGGAACTGCCGCGCGTGCAATCGGAAACCCTCGCCTTTCTCAACGTGTTCTTCACGGACCTGACGGAACGCCTGGCGACGGACCCGAACGCACCGGCGATCGATCCGGACCGCGTCCGGTTCATCCGGGAGGTTTCGGTCAACGCCGTCCAGACCTGGACGGAGCAGATGTACGGCGGCGCCGGGGACAAAGACCTCCCACGCGATGCGCGTCTGAAGGTGCTGGGCATCCCGGAGGCCTTTACGGCATACATGAAGATCGCTCTGATCTCCGGCCTGATCCTGACCTGCCCGTGGGTGTTCTACCAACTCTGGATGTTCGTCGCCGCCGGACTCTACGAGCACGAACAGCGTTACGTGCGTCAGGCGGTCCCGTTCTCCGCGGGCCTCTTCATTGCCGGGGCACTATTCTTCCTGTTCATTGTTGCGCCGCTATCGCTGAAGTTCTTCCTGGTGTTCGGCGATATCGTCGGGGTGGCGGCCAACTGGACCCTGGAGAAGTACATCTCCTTTGTGACGGTGCTCATGCTGGTATTCGGGCTGGCCTTCCAGACGCCGATCGCGATCTTCATTCTTGTGCGGACGGGTCTGGTGCCGCTGGAGACGCTCCGCAGCGTCCGCAAGTACGTCGTCCTTGGCACGGTCGTTATCTCCGCGGTCGTTACGCCGCCGGACGTGATTTCGCAGATCACGCTGGCCGTGCCCTTGTACGCCCTCTATGAATTGGGAATGCTGCTGGCGCACATGTCGCTCAAGAAGGCCGAGAACAAGAGCCACGACACGCAAGATACGGCATGATTTCCCCCCTCCAAGGCGTGTGCCATTCCTGGATTCTGGGGCCCTCTCATCCACATGCAGCGGATGGACCTGACGCAACGGCCGGAACCGAACCCCTGCCGTCGCCGTGCGACACGGAAGAAGCCGAAGGCAAAAATCCACTTTTCCTCGTTGACAACATCGGCGGGGTGCGATAGATTGACGGGCCTTTGTCTGCACGGCAGAAGACGATGTGCCGCAGCAAGGGGGAAATCGGCGGAGCCAATCCGGAAACGAAAGTGCTCTCGAACAGACAACACGAGCAAGAAGGAGAAAGCAAGCATGGCAGAAAAACGGGTGTATTTCTTCGGCAACGGAAAGGCTGAAGGCAATGCCAAGATGAAAGAACTCTTGGGGGGCAAAGGCGCCAATCTCGCCGAAATGACCAACCTGGGCGTGCCTGTGCCTCCGGGTTTCACGATCGCCACGAAGGTGTGCGGAGAATACTACAAGTCCAGTGGCAAGTGGCCGAAGGGGTTGGCCGAGGAAGTTGCGGCGAACCTGGCCAAGCTCGAGAGGGCGATGGGGATGCGTTTGGGCGACCCGGAGCGTCCGCTGCTGGTCAGCGTTCGAAGCGGTGCGGCCTCCTCGATGCCCGGCATGATGGATACGGTCCTGAACCTCGGTCTGAACGACGAGGTCGTGGAAGGCATTATCAGGAAGACCGGCAACGCCCGTTTCGCCTACGACATCTATCGTCGGTTCATTGACATGTTCGGCGACGTGGTGATCGGCTGCCACCATGATTACTTCGAAGAGAAGATTCATGCGGCCAAGAAGAAGGCCGGCGTGAAAGTGGACAGCGACCTGAACGCCGAGCAACTGCACGGCGTCGTCGAGGAATACAAGAAGGTCTACAAGCAACACGTCGGCGAGATGTTTCCGCAGGACGGGAAGGTCCAGTTGACCCACGCGATCAACGCCGTGTTCGGTTCGTGGAACGGCGCTCGCGCCGTCCGCTATCGTGAGTTGAACAACATCACCGGGCTGCTGGGCACCGCGGTCAACGTCCAGGCGATGGTCTTCGGCAACATGGGCGACGACTGCGGCACGGGCGTTTGCTTCACTCGCAATCCCAGCACGGGCCAGAAGGAATTCTACGGCGAGTTCCTCATGAACGCCCAGGGCGAGGACGTGGTGGCCGGCATCCGTACACCCATCGAACTGACCAAGCTCAGCAAGGTCATGCCGAAGGCATATACCGATCTGACCCGGCTGATGACGCGTCTGGAGAAGCACTACAAAGACATGCAGGACATGGAGTTTACCATCCAGGAAAAGAAGCTCTATATCCTTCAGACGCGTACCGGCAAGCGCACGGCGCCGGCAGCCGTGAAGATCGCCGTGGATATGGTCAACGAGCGGCTGATCCCCAAGAAGGACGCCGTGACGCGCGTCACGCCCGATCAACTGGATCAGTTGCTGCACCCGCAATTCGATCCGAAGGCCAAGCGGGATGTCATTGCGAAGGGTCTGCCGGCATCGCCCGGTGCGGCGGTCGGCCAGATCGTCTTCACTGCCGAGGTGGCCGAACAGTGGCGCGACAAGGGCAAGAAGGTCATTCTGGTCCGGAAGGAAACCAGTCCGGAAGACATCGGCGGCATGGATGCGGCTCAGGGCATCCTGACCGCGTTCGGCGGTATGACCAGCCACGCAGCCGTGGTGGCGCGCGGAATGGGCAAATGCTGTGTCGCCGGCGTCAGCAACCTGAACATCGATTACACCGCCAGGAAACTGAGCGTCGGAAGGGTCACCCTGAAAGAAGGCGACTGGATCAGCCTCGACGGCTCCAAGGGCGAGGTCATGAGCGGCCAGTTGGCAACGGTGTCGGCCTCGCTCAGCGGCGATTTCGGCAAGTTCATGAAGATGTGCGATCAGATTCGCACCCTGGGCATCCGCACCAACGCCGACACGCCGGCTGACGCCCGGCGGGCCCGCGATTTCGGCGCCGAGGGCATCGGCCTGACGCGAACCGAGCACATGTTCTTCGAGGGCGATCGCATCTGGCCGGTGCGGCAGATGATCCTGGCTGCCGACGATTACGCGGCGTATCTGCGGGCTGTCGAGACGGCGGAGAACGACAAGGCCAAGAAGGCGATGGACAAAGAGTACGGCGTCGCCAAGAAGCAGTTCGAAGGCGCTCTGAAGGCGCTGCTTCCACTGCAACGGGGCGATTTCGAGGGCATCTTCACCGCGATGGCGGGGTTGCCCGTGACGGTTCGCTTGCTGGACCCGCCGCTGCACGAGTTCCTGCCGCAGGACGCCGCCAGCCAGGCCGAGATGGCCCGTCGGCTGGGCGTCAAGCCAAAGGTGGTGCAGGAGAAGGTCTCTTCGTTGCACGAGTTCAACCCGATGCTGGGCCATCGTGGCTGCCGTCTGTCGATCACCTACCCGGCGATCGCCCGGATGCAGGGCCGCGCCATCATCGAGGCGGCTCTGAACGTGAAAAAGAAGGGCAAGAAGGTGTTGCCCGAGATCATGATCCCGCTGGTCGGCACCGTAGCCGAGCTGAAGATCGTCAAGGACGATATCGTCGATGAAATCAACGCGGTCTTCAAAGAGCGCAAGGCGAAGATCCCCTACATGGTCGGCACGATGATCGAGGTGCCGCGGGCCGCCCTGACGGCTGACGACATCGCCACGGAGGCCCAGTTCTTCAGCTTCGGGACCAACGACCTGACGCAGATGACGATGGGCTTCTCCCGCGACGATGCCGGTAAGTTCCTCGGCGAGTACGTCCGCAAGGGTATCTATAGCGATGATCCGTTCCAGAAGCTGGATCAGACGGGCGTCGGCAAACTCGTCGAGATGGGCACCAAGCTCGGCCGCAAGACCCGCAAGAACCTGAAAGTCGGGATCTGCGGCGAGCACGGCGGCGAGCCCAGCAGCATCGACTTCTGCCACCGGGTGGGCATGAACTACGTGTCCTGCTCACCGTTCCGCGTGCCGATCGCCCGGCTCGCGGCGGCCCAGGCAGCGGTCAGAAACAAGTAAGACGGTATTGACAGACACCGTCTCGGCGGTACAATGCAAGGTGCGTCGGGATTCCTCGGCGCACCTTGTTTTTGTGGTGAGAGTAGCTCAGCTGGTTAGAGCACCAGATTGTGGTTCTGGGGGTCGCGGGTTCGAATCCCGTCTTTCACCCTT
>JAAYBA010000191.1 GCA_012719085.1 Planctomycetota bacterium | reverse complement strand
GTCGTCACGAACCAGTCGGCCGTCGCACGGGGAATCGTCTCGGAAGAGATGCTCGAACGCATCCACCAGCGTCTGCGGGAGCTGCTGGCCCTGAAGGGGGCATCGCTCGACGGGATCTACTACTGCCCGTATCATCCGGACGGCGTGATCCCGCACTACCGGCGCGACAGCGACCGGCGAAAGCCCGAGCCGGGCATGCTGCTGGCGGCCGCCGAGGAAATGGGCCTCGATCTGAAACAGTCGTGGATCGTCGGCGACAGCGGACGCGACGTCGAAGCCGGACGTCGGGCGGGCTGCCGAACGATTCTTCTGCGTTCGGGGCCGGCCGATCGCGACGCCGCGGACGACGGCCGGCCGGACTACATTGCGGTCAATCTTAGAGAGGCTGCCCACATGATTAAGGACTTCCATCGCTCGTCCCGAGAAGAACCGTTTCAGACGGTCGCGGCCGAGGCCGAAACGGCCTGTGAACAGGATTACAAGGTGACGCCTCTGGAGGCCGAACAACTGCGAATCGAGCCGCCGCCGACCGACGAGCCCGATGCGCTGGACGAGCCCCCGCAGCCGGACAGAGAAACCTCCGTGCTGCTCGTGGAGATCCTCGAACAACTCAAGCGAATGCAGAAGGCCGAGATGTTCGGCGAGTTCTCGATCATGCGACTGCTGGCCGGGATCGTACAGGTCTTCGTACTGTTCTGCCTGTTGATGGCGCTCTGGTTCCTCATGAGCCCGGATCGACAGGTGACACCCATCCTCCTGTCCTTGGGCTTCGGGACCGTCCTGCAGTTGATGGCCCTGACGTTCTATATCATGCAGGGCCGACAGTGAGATGAACCGCGACCTCGCCCAAGTCAAGACACTGGCCGTACGCTGCCCCAACTGGGTCGGCGACATTGTCATGGCCACGCCCGTCTTCGAGTGCCTCCGGCGAAACCTGCCGACCGCTCGCATCCTCGGCCTACTCAAGGGTCCCGGCCAGAAGATCCTTCGCGACAGCCCCTGGTTCGATGGATTTATCGACGGCAACGACAAGTCCTGGGCAGGCTTCACGAAGATGCGAAGTCAGTTGCGCGAAGCGCGCCCCGACGCGGCGATTCTGTTGAGCAACTCTGTGCGATCGGCGTTGACCCTTCGACTGGCCGGCGTCCGGACGCTCTACGGCTACCGCCGCGAGTGGCGGACCGCCCTGCTGGCCGGCGGTCCGGCGGTCCGACGCGACGGCGGCCGGATCGTCCCGATCCCCATGATTGATTACTACCTGGAAATCTGCCGCTGGCTCGGTCTGGAGGTCCCCGACGACGCCAAGCCGCGACTGTTCTACAGCGATTCCGTCGGCCGACAGGCGCTGGCAATTCTGGCCAAGCACGGTGTCGGAGAAACCGACTTCGTCGTCGGCCTCAACCCCGGCGCCAGTTTCGGCTCGTCCAAGTGCTGGCCCCCGGAGTATTTCGCCGAGTTGGCTGAGCTGTGCGAACGGAACCTGGCGGCCAGGGTCGTGCTCCTGTCCGGGCCGGGCGAAGAGGCGATCGTACAGGCCATCCTCGACCGCACCCGCGCCAACGCCATCGACCTGCGGTCCGAGAAGATCGACCTCGAACGGCTCAAACCGGTGGTCGATCGCTGCAACCTCATGATTACTAACGACACGGGGCCGCGCCATTATGCGGTGGCGTTCGATGTGCCCGTCGTGGTCGTCATGGGACCGACCGATCCCCGCTACACCGAGGCAAACACAGACCGCACCGTCGTCGTACGCAGAGAATTGGCGTGCTCGCCCTGCCATTTGAAGGTCTGCCCGAGGCAGCACGAGTGCATGAGAGAAATCAAGCCGGCCGAGGTCTTTTCCGCGGCCGAGACCCTGTTGAGTGTGTGTGCCCAGCATGGAACCTGAGGTCTATCAGCAGAGATGGCTCAAGCTGCGAGACGGCAAGGTCGACGTCGAGGCGCTCGGCCACCTGTCGCGCCAGATCGGCTTCT
>JAAYBA010000020.1 GCA_012719085.1 Planctomycetota bacterium | reverse complement strand
TATTCGGTCCGGACGAAGGCCAGGTCCACGTCGCCTTGCGGAGGCGGCTCGATCGGGTCGATCGCGTCGGCGCCCATTCGCACCACGGAATCCAGGATGTTTCGAATCCGGCCATGAATGTGGATCCTCGCGAAGCCACCACTGCGATGGATTGCTTCGATCATCGGTCCGGTGTACCTGATGACATACTCATCAAACAGGTGCGGCGGCAGATAGGGCTGCGTCGCAAACTCCGGTCCGTAGATGCGCCACAGACGCCCGGGGAATTGCCGCGTGACCTGCTCGGTTCGTGGATGAATGACCCGGGCACATTTCTCCAGCAGGCGATGGAACAGGTCTTGCTGTGTCATGGCGAGGATCGTGAAATCCTCCATGCCAAACAAGGTGGCGGCCGCACAGAGCGGGTCTTCGGTGTCTACCATGACGATGCCGCGCTCGCCCAGATGCCTCTCCTCCTCGACCAGAGGCGACACGTCGATCGTCTCGGCGAAGACGTCGTCGGGCAACTGAAGATAGGCCTCCACGTCCGCGGGGCTCTTGAGCAGGTGCTCAGTGGTCCAGATGGTATCGACATCGCGATCGCGGCGCGTCAGGGCCGTCATGACCCGGCCGGCAATTGTCAGCGTCGTTCGCGTTACTCGACAGCCCCGGTCGAGATACCGCTCGACGGCAAAGAACTCACTGCGAAGCTCTTCCGAAGCGGCCTGCGGCGAATCCCAGGCCTGATGCGACTGCGCTCGAACCGGACTTCGCATGCGGATCAGGTCAGTCCGCTCCTCGGCCAGCGCCAGCAGCGGCTGCCAGGATGGGTCGCGATAGATGTTGAACGGGTCGGGGTCGGACGGGTCCATCTTCAGGCCGCCGACCTCATAGAAGCTGACAGCCGGCCGATCTACGGCTCGGCCCTCCACCGTCGCCATCAGTCTCTCTCTCGACGTCATGCTCATCGCACCTGCCCGCGATCGTTGCCAGCGACTGTCCCTTCTGAATCGCCCGACAGTATATCAGAGATTCAGGCGATGCGTACCCTCCTTGTCGAAAGCACGCCGCTTCAGTGTGCATAGAGTAAGGGCCTGAGTTCCGTGACTGGAACCCAGGCCCGTATTGTCACGATCTTCAGTGAATCAGAGGATGGCTCAGCCGATTGCCTCGTCAATCCACCCGCACAGTTCCTTCACATCCGCCAGGGTGATGTCGCCCATGTGCGCGATACGGAAGGTCTTGTCCTTGAGCTGGCCGTAGCCGTTTCCAAACACAGTGTTGTGTTTCTCCTGAACGGCCTTGATCACGTCGGCCACGACGATCCCGCGCGTGTTCTTCACGGTGGTCAGCGTGTTGGAGGCGTATTTCTCCTCACAGAAGACCTCGAAGCTCTTTCGGGCCCAGCCCCGAACGAACTCGCCCATCTCCTTGTGCCGAGCCCAAACGTTCTCCATGCCCTCTTTCACGAGCTTCTCGCACTGGTAGTGCAGCGCCGCGATGTGCGGGATGCTCGGCGTCACAAGGGTCTGGTTTTTGGCGGCCGACTTGGCCCACTGCTGGAAATCGAAATAGTAGCCGCGATTGGGTACGTTCTTGCTCTTCTCCACGGCTCGGTTGCTGACGGCGGCGACGGTGAATCCCGGCGGCATGGCAAAGGCCTTCTGGACCGAAGCGAACCCCACGTCCCAACCCAGTTCGTCGAAGTGTACGGGCAGGCCGATCAGGCCGCTGACGGCGTCGACGAAGACCAGCACGTCAGGGTACTTGGCCTTCATCATCTTGCTGATCTCGTAGACGGGATTGGTTAGCCCCGTGCTCGTCTCGTTGTACACCAGTGTGATGGCGGCGTACTTGCCCGCCGCCAGCTTCGCATCGATCTGTTCAGCGGTAGTCGGCTGGCCCCACTCGACCTTCAGTCTCTCGACCTTGCGCCCGCACAGCTCGGCAACGTCTGCCCACTTGTCGCTGAAGGCGCCGCAACACGTGGCCAGAATCGTCTCGTCCGGCGCCACGCAGTTGCGGATGGCGGCCTCCCAGAGGCCTGAACCGCTGCACGTGCACAGGAAAACGTTCTGCTCCGTGAAGAGGATCTTCTTGAGCATCTCAACCGTCTCACCGTGAAGCTGAGCATACTCTTTGCCGCGATGGCCGAGTGTAGGCCGGGCAAGCTGCTGGAGGACATCGTCATCGACCTTGACGGGGCCGGGGATGAAAAGTCTCGGGGGGTTCTTCCAATCTGGCATGGGCGCGCTCCAAAGGATAAGTTTTAGAGTTTCTGAATCGTCAAACCGGTATACATTTTGGGGAAGAAATACGTCGTTTTGTGGGGCATACGCTCGCCGGTGTCGGTGACGGCGACGAGTTGCTGCATCTTCACGGGATTTGTGAAGAATGCGACCTGCTTTTGTGCCGTGTCGATGCGGGTGATGATCTCGCCGATGGCGTTGGGGACGTCCTTGACGTACTCGACGCAGTCGGGGTTGCCCATACGCTCCTCATCGATGCCCAGCAACTCCTCCAGGACGAGCTTCTGGAGCACCGAGACGTCGAGCGTCCGCCATGCTTCGCTCCTGTCGGGGGCGATGGCGGCCATGAGCTGCTTGTCTTTGAGGACGGCGATGTGGAACGCCCCACCCGCCATATAGATTCCGAATGCGACGCGATCGTTCTCGTGCAGGCTCTTCATTTCCGCCAGCATCTTCTGTCGGGCCAGGGCTTTGTCCTCGTCTTGTGGCGTGAATCGGAACTCAACGATGTCGAACTCGCCCTGGAGCTTCTGGAGAAACGTTTGCGGTGTGAAGCCCTCGATTCCCCCGGCGACGCGGTGCGTTGCCAGAACAACGAGACCTTCCTGCTTGAGGTTTGTGAACGCCATCATCTGATACGCGGCGGCGGGATTGCCGCTCTGACGCCAGTAGTTCAGTCCCGTGGTGTAGCGGTGGTGGCCGTCGGCGATGATGCAGCTCTTCTCGTCCATCATCTGGCGGACGGCCTCGATCTCTCCCTTGGCGGTGATGGCGAAGAGCCGATGTCGCACCTGTTGATCATCGACGAAATCGATCAGTGGTTTCTGAGCGGCGGCTTTCTGGATGATCCGATCTGCGGTACCCTGGGGGTCTTCGTAGAGCATGAAAACCAGGCCGAATCGGGCGGCGGTGGCCTTCTTAAGATTGAGGCGGTCGAGCATCGGTTTGGCGAACACCTGCTCGTGCGGCTTGACGGTCTTGCCGAAATCCTCAAGCTTGCCCAGAGCGATGAAGGTCAGACGCTCAAAGGCGACTCCGTCGATCTCAAAATCCTGAACGTAGCCGTAGATGGTCTCTCTCGCGTCTTGCTTAAGGGCGCCCTGCTGGATCCATTGCGTCAGGTACTCAGCGGCACGGGTGTACTGGTTGTGCTGCTCGTCGTCACAGGAGGTTGTCTTGCCGCGGGTGATACGGACGATGTTGTAGGGGCTCTTCTCGTACAACTGCCGCTGCTGATCGGCGTCGATCACATCATAGGGCGGAGCGATGCAGTCGCCGACATCGCCCACAACGTTGGCATCGAAGCGATACGCTCTAAACGGTTGGATTTCCATTGGCACCTTCTTGGCGGCCTCTCGAAACCGTGAATCTCCGGGCGTTCCACCCTCTCTCGGCCAAGGCCAGAATCTGGATCAATGAGGCTGGAAACCCCTCTCGGTGTTTCTCCATGCCTCCAAGCGTCGGCATCATAACCAGGCCGTCCGTCCTTTGTCAAGCAAGAACATTGTGCGTCAAGGTCCTAATGGCTTCCGGTCGTACCAAAGAGGTTGGATTTACTTCAAGCCGACATGATCCGCAGACGCCTCAATGTCCGTGTGAGCTTATTGGCTGCTGTATTGGGGCTTTCAGAGTTGTTACTGAAAGGATCAAATGAAAAGACTCAATCTATATGTCTGGTATGGCGTTGGATCAATATTGCACTTTTATGTTGTTTTCAAGACGAAGCCAGGTAGCGAACGTCGGTTTGTCGGCCTCGATGAGAATGACGCGGCCACCCCTGGGGAATCCCTCGCGGCCGTAGGCGCTGAACCCAGTGGCTCGGCCGTAGATCAGTCGAATACCGTGTAGGGTGGCCTCGTAGTCATTGACGTGGTCGTGGCCGACGAATGTGCCCTTGATGTCGCCGCATTCGAGCATGGCCGCGAAGAAGCCGGAGTTGATATCCGGACAGCACACGCTTTCGTATCGATAGCCAGCCAGGTTCGCATTGGCGGCCGTCAGCACATGGTCGTATTCCGGCAGGGGGATGTGGAAGAAGGCGAGTGCCGGGCAGGGGCGGCCGTCGTGTTGAGCTGTCAGCTCTCTTGAGGTTCGGTGGTACCAGTCGACCTGATCGGTGTGAATCCAGTCGTACTTGCCCAGCGATTTCTCGGGCGGGTAGGCATTCGAGTCGAGAAAGTAGAGAATCCACTTCGCCTCCTTTCCGTCGGCCGAATATACGGGTAAGGCGTAGTTGCCCACGCCGGTGATATCCTTTGGGCCGTGCTGCGAAACCGAATATGGCAGGGACACGATGACGTCCATTACGCCCCGGCGATCGCCGGTTCCCTCATCGTCGTGGTTGCCCAAGGTAACTGCCCAGGGGATGCGCCGCTCGACCATGGGCCGCGAGCACAACTCCATCGTCTCTCGCACCTGCTTGGCTCCTCCCAAAACGTCGCCGGTCAGCACGACGAGCTGCGGCTTCTCCGCATCGAGCACCTGGGCCATCAACGCGATGGTCTTGCTATCGTCCTTGTTGCCCTCCTTCAGATGCAGGTCGGTGAACTGGACGATTTTGAACTGCCCATTATCGTCAAACCTCAGTGGCGGTCTTGCCTGTGGACTCGATTTGGCACTATGCGACCCGACAACGAACAGGATGAGCAGCAAAACAACGGTCTTGACCGGCCAGTTCATAGGTATTCTTCCTTTGCGCAGAATTGGTCTTCTACGATGACGGCAACGCACCGCCTCCGACGTTCGGGCGTCCAGAATACCCTCCCTCCCTGCGCGGGTCAAACCAGAACCTCGCTGGATAGAGATGGTCCTCCCTATCCTTCGTCATCAGAATCGATGAGGACATATCCGGCGGGAATCTCGACGTGGCGGCGGGTCTGGCCGTTGTCGTTCCACCATCGGATCACGATGGGGCCGTCCGGCGTCAGAAGCTTGCCCTCGCACCAGTCCAGGCCCACGTCGGCGATCTTCAGTCGCACGGTTTTGTTCTGCGTATCGATGTGCCGAACACCGAGCAGATCGCGGTAGAGGCTGTGGGCCACGTGGGAGGCGAAGCCGTGATTGCAGCTTGCCTCGGAGCCGACGTTCTCCCACAGGGTCCCGGTCCGGTCGGCCATGTAGAGGTAATAATCGGCGAGTTCCTTGCGGATCTGGCCCGGCATTCCGTAGCGGCTGAGCAGCTCGAATCGCAGGTAATTGCCGATAAAGGCGTTGGCCGGATGGACCTCCGGGAAGGTACCGGTCGCCTTGCGCCGTGGGCCGAACTGATGGGCCAGCCGGTCCCAGAGTTCGCCGTGAGTCTGGGGCGTCGCCACGTCGAAGAAGAAGGCGAAATACTGGCAGACTTCGCTGCGATTACGAGTGACTTCGAGCCGGCCGTCTTTGCGCACGGCGTTATCGACGAAGAACTCGCCGTCGAAGGATTGCCGGCGGATCACCTCGCGGATCTGCTCAGCCTCATTGAGGAGGGCGGGCTCGTCGTACATCCGACCGGCGGCCGCCAGGGCCGCGGCGTACAGCATGTTGCTCGGATAACTGACATCCTGCACGAAGCTGTTGGCGGCCGACCACTCGACGAAGACCCAGCTTTCCAGCTTTTCCAGGAGGCCGTCGGCGTTCTTGAATCTCTGGAAGTACTCGTACAGGCCCTCCAGTCGGGGTCGCAGGGCGGCCACCAACTCGCGGTCGCCGCTGCGGGCCTGGTACTCTTCCAACTGAATGACGAACCAGAGCGCCCAGTTCGGGATGAAGACGCCGTCATAGTGATCGGCGGGATAGCACATCGGCAGCATGCCTTCCGGCAGGTGGTTGAAGCGCGGCGGCAGGAGGTAGTTTTCGTACATGTTCTTCTCGATGGTCGTGTTGCCGCACAGATCGAGTGCGACGCGGGCCGTGAAGAAGCTGTCGCACAGCCAGCCGGCCCGCTCACGTGACGGGCAGTCCATGAAGACGTCCACGGCGTTCTGTCGGAAGGTCTCGCGGGCGGCCTCGAAGATGCGGTTCAGGCCGGGGTCGCTGCACGCAAACCGGGCTTGGTCCGCCTCCGGATTGGCGTATTCCCGCAGGTACAGGCCCTCCACCCGACACTCGCCGGCCAGTGCGTTGAGCTTGAGATACCGCATCGTGTAGGGCTCGAACGACTCCAGTTGGTAGGTGCCGGGCTGCAGTTCGTAGCCGATGGCGTTGACGCAGCCGAGCCGCTTGAAATCGACGTCGTCCTGGCTCAGGATTTCATCGAATGTGATGTAGAGCGTGGTCGGCTCGACGCAGCGGACTTGCGCCCCGACAAACCCCGTGAGGTTCGTGCCGAGGTCGACGATGGAGAACGTATTCCGGCGCAGCACGATGGCCTCATTCGGCTGATAGGGCTTCTCGGCCTTGCTGGCGAACGCCGAGCGGATTTGCTGCAACTGGGTCGAGGGGACAACCTCCAGTTCGCCTTCGGGATACCCCTTGAGTTGCGGCCCGATATTGACCAGCGAGCGGTCCTTCCAAAGCCGTTCCACGCGCACATCCTGTTCGAGCGTGCCCTGTGCGAGGACGTGGCTCGGCTGGCGCTTAAGGAATTGCGGGTAGGCCACTCGGCGGACCAGGAGCTTGCGTGCAGCCTGAATGGAACGAGCGGCAGACTGGACTGCGGGGCGCTCCCACCAGCGGTCGTCGCCGGCG
>JAAYBA010000190.1 GCA_012719085.1 Planctomycetota bacterium | reverse complement strand
GCGCCGTGGATGTAGACGCCCAGAACCGCGGCCTCGAAGCCGCCGAGTCCTTGGCCCATCAGGGCCGTGATGATGCCGGTCAGCACGTCGCCGGAGCCGGCCGTTCCCATTCCTGGATTGCCCGTATTGTTGACGTAGGCGCGTCGTCCGTCGGTGACGACGGTGCCGGCGCCTTTATAGGCGATGACGCTTCCAGTGGCCTGGGCCATGCGTCCGGCGGCCTCCTGCCGGTCGGACGGCAGCGCCTCGCGGAACAGGCCCGACCAGAGCCGTTTCATCTCTCCCGGATGCGGTGTCAGGACCAGATCAGCCCTGCGCTTGCCGGGCCAGTCGGGAAGTCGGCTCAGGTTGTTCAGGCCGTCTCCGTCGATGACCAGCCGCAGTCCGTCTTGTTGCACGAGCGTGTCGATTACCGAACGCAGACCGGCGCTGGTGCCCAGACCCGGCCCGATGGCCATTGCATCGTTCTGTGCCGCCGCCTCGAGGATCGCACTGACTGCTTTGCCGCTGATGCGTCCGCCCGAGTCCTCGGGCAGGGCGATCGTCGTGTAGCATGGGTCCAGAGCGGCCACCGTGGGCAGAACGCTTCGGGCGGTGGCCACGCGAACCAACCCCGCGCCGGAGCGCAGCGCGGCGCGGCCCGCCAGTGCCGCGGCGCCGGCCATGCCCACACTGCCGGCAACGATACAGACCTTGCCAAACGTTCCTTTGTGCCCGTCGGCAGGTCGAGGCTTGAGTCTTGGCACCTCGCGCACGATGTCCATCTTTACGGGACTCCGTCGATCTTTCGGTTGATCAGTGTGGCGGTCACGGCGGCGGAGAATCCGTTGTCGATATTGACGGTCGTCACGCCCGAGGCGCAGCTATTGAGCATCGTCAGCAGTGCCGAAAGTCCCTGGAAGCTTGCGCCGTAGCCGATGCTGGTCGGCACCGCGATTACCGGGCCGCTCACCAGTCCGCCGACGACACTGGCCAGCGCGCCTTCCATCCCGGCCACAACGATGACGATGTTGGCCTCCCGGAGCTTGGGCAGGTGTCCGAGCAGACGATGCAGGCCTGCGACGCCGACGTCGCAGATCAGCTCGGTGCGCTGGCCCATGACCTCGGCGGTGACTTTGGCCTCCATGGCGATGGCCAGATCGGCCGTGCCGGCGGTGATGATCGGCAGGACGCTCTTCGATGGCGGCAGCGATTTCTGTTCGAGCACGATCGCGCGGGCCAGGGCCTCGTAGCGCGCCTGGGGGAACTTCCCCGTCGCCGCCAGCGTATCGAACGCCTCGACGCTCGCGCGGGTTGCCAATACGTTGTTGCCCCTGGCTGCCAGTGATTCGAAGATGGCGATGATCTGCTCGGTGGTCTTGCCCGGGCAGAAGATGACCTCGGGGAAGCCCTGCCGGATCTGTCTGTGGTGATCGACGTTGGCGAAACCGAGATCCTCGAACGGCAGGTGCCGCAGCTTGTCCAGGGCCTGGTCGATTCCGACGGTGCCGGTTCTGACCTGCTCCAGCAATTCCCTTAGATGTTCGGTCTGTATGGGGCACCTCCTGATTGTCTGCTTGGATCGGCGTGTGCTGCGATCAGCCGGTCGAACTCGGCTCCAGCGTCAGGTCCGCCAGCAGCCCGGCTTTGATCTTGTGATAGGCCAGTGAAGCTACCATAACCGCGTTGTCCGTGCAATACTGTCTCGGAGCGACCAGCAGCCTCAGCGGGGGTTTGTGTCGGCGGCACATGGCCTCCATCGCCTCGCGAAGCGCGCCGTTGGCCGCCACACCGCCACCGAGCAGGACCGTCCGGGCCCCGATTCGGTCGGCTGCCCGCTTGGTCTTCTTAACCAGCACGTCGATCACGGCCGCCTGAAACGACGCCGCAATGTCGGCAATTTCCCGCTCGTCCATCTCGTCGACGCGGTCGGCGCCCTTCATGTCCTGGCCCCGGCAGTGGTAGAGGACAGCGGTCTTGAGTCCGCTGAACGAGAAATCCAGCGAGTCGCGTCCGAGCATCGAACGCGGAAAACGGATGGCTTTCGCGTCGCCAGTGCGCGCGAGTCTCTCGATGCTGGGCCCCCCCGGATAGGGCAGGCCCAGAATCGTCGCGACCTTGTCGAACGCTTCGCCGGCCGCATCGTCGATCGTCGAGCCGAGCAGCGTCAGATCCAGCGGCGATTCGCAGTCGTAAAGCGAGGTATGGCCGCCGGAGACGACCAAGGCCACGGCCGGAAGATCGATCCGTTCCTCGTTGAGCAGCGCCGACTGCAGATGGGCGTGAAGATGGTTGATCGCGACGAGCGGTTTGCTCCACATGAAACTCAGCGTCTTGGCGGTGGTCACGCCCACGACCAGGGCAATGGTCAATCCCGGCTGGTTGGCGATAGCGACCGCATCGATGTCGTCCTTACGGACCCCCGCCCGGCTCATGGCCTCTGCGATGACCGGATAGATATTCTCAGTATGGGCCCGTGATGCGATCTCCGGCACCACACCCCCGTATGTGCGGTGCAGGTCGGTCTGACTGGCGACCACAGAGGAGCGGACCTGGCGTCCGTCCGTGACAACGGCGGCCGCCGTTTCATCGCAACTCGTCTCGATCCCGAGGACCGTAATATGCCCTTTCTCTGACGTCATCGGGCGCCGATGTTAGCCCGATCGTGTCTCGCTGTCAATTGCCGGTGCGAGGGTGTGCGAAGGTTCGCGACCTGGTGGTTGTCCTGTCGTCACGGTCGGTCTACAATGGCCCGCGATGTGGTTGGACGGGTATGTGGACTTCAGGCCAGAGGAGTGGGTATATGGGCAAGGTAGATCAGGCGGTGAAGTGCTTCTGCAGCGGGGCAGCCTGTTCGCAGGCGATTGCGGCGACATATGCACCGGACTTCGGGCTGGCGCGAGAGCAGTCGATGAAGCTGGCTTCGGGCTTTGCCGGTGGGATGCGCCTGGGCGAGACGTGCGGCGCCGTGACCGGGGCCTTCATGGTCCTGGGGCTCAAGTTCGCCGGGGCCGACTGCGAGACGCGAGATGGACGCGACGCCGTCTATGCCGCTGTGGCCGATTTCGTCAGGAGATTCGAACAGCGCAACCGCGTGGTCATCTGCCGGGAACTGCTCGGCTGCGACATCAGCACCCCCGACGGGGCCCGAAAGGCCAACTGCGAAGGCCTGTTTCGCACGATCTGCCCCAATCTCGTCAAAGACGCGGCTGAGATCCTCGAAGAGATGCTCTGACCGTCTGCATCTCCCCGGCCGGGCCGCTCGTCTCGGGGGGTGTCATGTCGCGGTAGCTGCGCTTGACAGGCAGGCTCCGGCCTGCTAAAAGACGCTTGGAGCATGGCGGCTCGAATCGAACGAGGCCGTAGAACCTTCGTTCCTCGCATAAGGAAGTCTTGAATGATAGCATCGCTTGGGGCCAAAGCCGTCCAGGACGTGGTCGACGCCGGTCGCTTCGGACGATTCACATGGCGGGCGGCCACGACTTCGCTTCGGTCTTGCCTTGTTCGGGGGACCTTTCCCCTTGTTTGGAGTCAGGTCAACGTCATCGGCGTCCGAAGCGTTCCGGTCATCATGATCACCGGTGCCTTTGTCGGAATGACCCTGGCGGTGCAGGCGTACGACCAGTTGGCTGGGATGGGGCTCGAGGAACACCTCGGTGTCCTGATCAACATCGCGGTCGTCAAGGAACTCGGTCCGGTGCTGGCGGCGGTGATGCTGGCGGGACGCGTCGGGGGGGCCCTGACCGCCGAACTCGGGACCATGAACGTCACCGAGCAGATCGATGCGGTCAGGAGCATGGGAACCGATCCGATTCGATATCTGGTGGCGCCGCGGTTGCTGGCGTGCCTGCTGCTGACCCCCATTCTGATCATGTATGCCGATGTGATGGGTGTGATCGGCGGCGCGCTGGTGAGCTTTCTCCAACTCGGGATCAACAGCCGTGCTTACTGGAACTTCAGCGCCGCCGGCGTGGAACTGTGGGATGTTGCGATCGGGGTGGTCAAAGGCTTCTTCTTCGGCGGGGCCATCGCCACGATCAGTTGCTACAAGGGATTCAACTGCAAGGAAGGAGCTCACGGTGTAGGACAGGCCTGCACCGATGCCTTTGTGGCCAGCTTCATCTCGATCCTGGCCCTGGACTTCGCCTTGGCGGTAATCTTCAAGAGCATCTACCTGACCTTCTGGCCGATCAAAAGCCTGGTCTGACGCCCGGCGGTATGACGGCCGACATCGGAGTGTGCGGCTTGGAACAGCAGAACGATCAAAGACAACCGGCCGGCGAGAACGGGGCGGCTGAGATACAGATTGAGGTGCGGAATCTGACGAAGAAGTTCGGCCGCAAGCTCGTGCTCGACAACATCTCGGTCTCCGTCGAGAGGGGCAAGACGACCGTGATCATCGGTCCCAGCGGATGCGGCAAGACGGTTCTGATGAAGCATTTCATCGTTCTGCAACGGCCGACCACCGGAGAAGTCTACTTCGACGGCCAGCGCATCGATCATCTCGGCGAGCGCGAGTTGAATAGCGTTCGCACGCGCTTCGGCTACTTGTTCCAGGAGGGGGCGCTGTTCGATAGCATGAGCGTTGCAGAGAACATCATGTTCCCGATCAAGCAGCATTTCAAGGGCGTGACCTGGCGTCAGGTTGAGGACGTGGTCAAGGCCAAGCTGGCGATGGTGGGACTGGATGGTTTTCAGAACTACTTCCCGGCGAGCCTCTCCGGCGGCCAGCGAAAGCGCGTCGCACTGGCGCGGGCAATCGCCCTGAATCCCGAGGTGATTCTCTATGACGAGCCGACGACGGGGCTCGATCCCATTCGGTCCGATATCATCAACGAACTGGTCCTCAAGCTGGAGCGGGATCTGGGCGTCACGAGCGTCGTGGTGACGCACGACATGCGGAGCGCCTACAAAGTTGGCGACCGCATTATCATGCTGCACAACGGCAGGATCATCGCCGACGGAGATGCCGACCATATTCGCGACCATCCCCATCCGACCGTTCAGCAGTTCATCAACGGCCAGGTCAGTGAGGACGACTTGGCGGTGCTTCGGATGAGCGGGGCGGTGGCCACGAGCCAGTTCCTGCCCCGGGACTTTCAGCAGTAGGCGGGGCGGTTTGCTGCCAACAAGAACCCCTGACGGACGTAGATTCGCAAGACATGGCCAAAGACCCTACCCAGATTGCCGCCGATCTTGGCGGTCGCATCCGAGGCGGTGCGTTCGGCGACATCATCCATCGCGTCGCCTTTAGCACCGATGCCAGCAGCTATCGAATCGTCCCGCAGTGCGTGGTCGCCCCTGGCGATTCGCATGACGTTGCGGCCGTGGTCAAGTATGCGGCCGAGGAAGGTCTGCCCGTGGCGCCGCGTGGCGCCGGTAGCGGGGTGGCCGGCGAGTCGCTGTGCTCCGGCATCGTTCTCGACATGACCCGTTACATGACGCGAATCCTCCATACCGCCGCCGACGGCGCCGTCGTGACGTGCGAGCCTGGGGTGGTCCTCGACGACTTGAACAAGCACCTTGCTCGGTACGGTCGCAAGATTGGCCCCGACCCGTCGAGCGCCAACCGGGCGACCGTCGGCGGCTGTGTCGCCAACAACGCGACCGGCGCACACTCTCTGCAGTACGGGCACATCGGCGAATACGTCGAGTCGCTCGAAGTGGTGCTGGCCGACGGGACGCTTGCCGAATTCGCCCTCGCCGTCGATGTGGAGAAGGCAGGCCAACGCCGGGCCGACGTCATCGCCAGAGAATGCTGGTCGCTCCTGACGGCCGGCAAGCCCGCGATCGACAAGGCGATTCCCGCCACGAAACGCAATCGCAGCGGCTACAACATTGCCTCCGTCTGCCATGACGGCCGGATCGACCTGGCGCATCTGCTGGCCGGCTCGGAGGGGACGCTGGCGATCTTCACCCGCATCACGTTGCGGACGGTGCCTCTGCCGAAGGCCAAAGGGCTTCTGCAACTGGAGTTCGATTCGCTCGACCGCATGGCCCGCGCGGTCCCGGTGATCGTCAAGACCGCCCCGGCCGCCTGTGAGCTGATGGACGAGACGCTGATCAATCTGGCTGTGGATCAGTTGCCGCAGTACCGCGACATCCTTCCGGCCGGAGCCGCCGCCGTGCTCCTGATCGAACATGTCGGCGATACGGACGCCGAGGTCAGGCAGCAAATCGAGGTAACCGATCTGGCCGTCGGGAAGCAGGCGACCGGGCGAACCATCATCACCTCGCCGGCCGATCAGGCCCGCGTGTGGAAATCGCGCAAAGACGCCGGCCCCTTGCTCTATCGCAAGCGACGACGCGAGCACCCCGCCGAATTCATGGAAGATGCCAGCGTCGATCACACGCGCCTGGCCGAATACATCGAAGGGCTACGGAAGATCGAGCAGAAGTACGGCACAACCATGTCGTTCTTCGGTCATGCCGGAGACGGCGAGCTGCACCTGAGGCCGTATCTCGATCTGGGCAATCCCCGAGACGTCGAGAAGATGCGGGCGATGGCCGAGGAAGTCTTCTCGCTGGTCTGGTCGCTTGGCGGCTCGATCAGCGGAGAGCACGCCGACGGCCTGCTGCGCGCCGGCTTCGTCCGCCGACAGTATGGCGACGCGTTCTATGAGATTCTGCTGAAGGTCAAGGCGATCTTCGATCCGACGGG
The DNA here is from genome assembly GCA_012719085.1 of Planctomycetota bacterium. GTDB lineage: Bacteria > Planctomycetota > Phycisphaerae > Sedimentisphaerales > Anaerobacaceae > Anaerobaca. The sequence continues at coordinate 4,137 of JAAYBA010000190.1, read as the reverse complement.
CCTGATGAACCCGGGCAAGATCCTCAACGACGATCCCGACGTGATGGTCAAGAACCTCCGCCGAGCTCGACACATCCAGCCGGAGAAGACCCGATCCGAGATGCTCTTCCGCGAAAATGAGCTTGCGCTGGAGTTCGAACAGTGTTATGGCTGCGGGCTCTGTCTGAATCGCGATCCGGCCCTGCGCATGTGCCCGGTCTACCGGGCCCTGGGCGAGGAGCTGGGCAGTTCGCGCGCCAAGGCCAACCTGCTGCACTACTGGGCGACGGGCCAACTGGACGAGAAGGATTTCGAATCGTCGGAGTTCCGCCAGTTCCTCGATCTGTGCGTCAACTGCAAGATGTGCGAGAAGCAGTGTCCGTCCGGAGTCAACATCTCGAGCCTGATGGCCGCCGCCCGCGCCGAGTACGTCAGACGCAAGGGGCTGCGCCGCACGGAGTTTGCGCTGAGCCACAATCGTTATCTGAGTCTGCTGGGCAGCGTCTTCTCACCGGTCTCGAACGCGTTTCTGAAGTCTCCGTTGTTCCAATGGGCGATGGAGAAGACAGTCGGTCTCGACAGACGACGGGCCATGCCGGCTTTCCAACGCGGCTCGTTCGTCACGGCGGCGCAGCGGCATCTGACTCAGGCCGGCCCGCCTGACACGCTGGTGGACAAGGTGGTCTACTTCGTCGATTCGTACGCCAATGCGAACGATCATGAACTGGGGTATGCCGTCCTCGACGTGCTGCGGCACAACGACGTCGAGGTCATGGTGCCCCGCCAGCGTCCGGCCCCGTTGCCGGCGATCGTCTACGGGGACATCAAGACGGCCCGTCGGGACCTGGCCTACAACGTCGAGACTCTGGCCGAAGCGGCTCGCCAAGGGTCTAAGATCGTCTGCTCCGAGCCCAGCGCCGCACTGTGCCTTCAACAGGAGATGCGTCACTACGTCAGCGGCGACGACGCCCGATTCGTATCGGAGAACACTTGGGAGCTGATGAACTACCTGGCCGACCTGCGCCGCCAAGGCAGGCTTAAGGCCCCGGTCGAGCCTGTCGGCGGGCAATACGTCTATCACCTTCCGTGCCACCTTTGTGCTGTAGGCGACGAGACGGTGACGCTTCGACTGTTGCGCGAGCATTATGGTGTGAATGTGAGAGATCTCGGCGCCGGCTGCTGCGGCTTGTCCGGCACCTTCGGCATGCAGAGGAAAAATCACGATCTGGCCGAGGCGATCTCTCAGAATCTCAAGAGCGCCATCAGTGCGGCGCCGACCCGCCACGTGCTGACCGAATGCGCCGCCTGCAAGATGCAGATCGAGCATTTGGACGATGTTACGGTGACCCATCCAATCAAGCTCGTGGCCCATGCCTACGCGTTGATGCCGCACGTGTCCCGGCCGTCGATTCTGCGGCGCTAGCGCCGCGGACGGCCCGGCAGCGGGCGACAAGACGGAACAGGGCGGGAACGTGCATGTACGCGAAGACTTTGGCGGCCGCGCGGCACGATTTCAGCCCGTCCGTTCCGGCCTCTCGAATCGACATCCGCGCGAATTCCCTGGCCAGGCTCTTGTTGCCTCGCTTGCGGTAGTACAGGGCCAGGCTCAGGCAGCGCGCGTGGATCGCGTCGGTCAGAAGCGGCCTGTACTCGGGCCCCAGTACGTCGCGGAATGTGCGGACGATGCCGATGTTCTGCTCCATCCTCTTCTCGTTGGCGAGTCGGCAGTACATTCCCGCCGGATGTTGCCGATAGACGGTCCAGTCCTCGTCGAGATAGCCGATCTTGCCGTGCATCGCGTGCAAAACGAAGAACGGCCAATCAGGGACGGGAAGCGTTCCGTACCAGTCGGGGAAATCTCGCACGAGGTGATTGCGGACCACCGCCGCCGAGGTGCTGATGAAATCATGTCGGAGCAGTTCGTTGAGACAGTATGTGGCCCTGCGACCGGGAGGTGAATGCAGGGTCGGCCCCTGTGAGCCGTCGTCCCAAACCATCAGGGCGTTGTGAAAGCAGATACTGTAGTCCGGGTGGGCGTCGAGAAAATCCACCTGGCGTTGGAGTTTCTCAGGGGCGGTCCAGTAGTCGTCCCCATCCAGACACGCCACGTAATCGCCGCGGCATTCGAGAAACGCCTGTGGGAGGTTTCCCATCAGGCCCAGATTTCGATCGCGGATCAGCACGCGGACGCGGTCAGGAAATCGATCGCGGTAGCCGCGTGCCACCGACCGCGTTCGATCCGTTGAACAGTCATCGGCGACAACGATTTCGGTATCGAAGTCCGTGACTTGAGAGAGGGCGCTTTCGATGGCCTGGCCGATCAGATCCTGCTGGTTGTACGTCACGATGAGGATGCTCGCCTTCATGGGCTGCACGCTCCAAAACAGACAGCGACGCGATGCACACAGAGTCCACCTTCCATGCATCGACGTTGTCTCCGCATGACTCCGCCGACGGGCCGGCGTCTCACTTTGCTTGCCGTTCCCATCGGTGGATTCATCGACACGATGGACGTGACACTTTAAGAAGAAGAGGACCCCGCGAAGACATGCACTGCAAGAACGAGTCGGACCGCGGACCTCAGGGTCGGAGGCTTGGCACGGGAGAGTCGTCGCGTGACGAGGAAGGCTATGAGCTTCCATGCCCACAGCCGACCACCAGAAAGCCGAAGGTTATACCGAAGCAGGCCACGCACCTGCTCGACCTTCATAGATCATCGTAGCGTCGCAGTCGAAATAGGCTATTGTGGTAAGTACGTATTTTGGCGTCCCGGTGCCCGGACGGGTGGGTTTTCCGCAAGTGGAGCGAGCTTTGAGCCGATCTCCCTGGTGGCTTGGGTACAGAACGGAATTCACGAAAAGGTCTGGAGCTTCTATCCCCCCCCTAAGAACTCCGGACCTTTTTTCGTTCGGCGTCCAGTGGCTTCGGTTTGGAACAGGCGGTCAGCGAGCCACGATGATATTGGGCACGAGTGGCACCTCGATGATGACTTCCGCTCCATCGCGGACGACCGCCAGCATGGCATTCTCGCCGACGGACCATCGCATGGATTGCTGAAGCAGGGCGTTGGTCTCGAGCACGTCGACGTTGTTGATGGCCAGAACCTTGTCGCCCAGCCTCAGGCCGGCGTCCGCGCAGCGGCTGCCCGGCCGGAATCGTCGGACGATGTACTTGCCCAGGAGCATGTCGCCGGGTTCCCACTCGATCCCCAACGACGCCGTCGGAACCACGTAGAGATCGGCGACGAAGCCGATGAGCGTTTCCTCTGTGTCGCTCAGACGGGCGGCGCGGTGAATTCGAGCAGGATCGTCAAGGATGACCAGGGCGTTGGCACCGTACCGGGCCGCCACGGGTTTGGCTGCCTCGATGAAATCCTCGTCCGTCTCGAGCGGGTTCTCAAGGTCCGCATAGCGCCCGATCCAGGTCCCGTCCATGTCGAAACCGCCAGTGCCGCGGACAACGTACTCGACATCCTCCACGGCGATCGACTCGCCCGCATACCAGGGCTGCACGTTGAAGCGGATCGAATCCGGCGCCGGACGAAATGGTCCCGCCTCGGGCCGGATGAATTCCCCGTGCTGTTTGAGATGGTGCTTTTGAGCTATCTCATCGAACACGGCGAATGCGTCGTAGACATTGTACGAGGCCTGAGCGTGTCGAGGCTCTTCGCGGAAGCAGCCGACAAGCAACTCGGCCGACGGTCTGCCGAGCGGGCCGACTTCGCTCTGTGAGCCAATTACGACGAAGTACTCGAAGCCATGCTCCAACGTCAGTTCAGCCGCACGCAACATAGCCAGGTCCACCGCCTTCTCCTGCGAGACGAAGGCGTTTCCGGAGTATCGAACGCTGAATACGTTGAAGTCTTCTCGTCGACTGGCGTATTCCCCGGCCACAGAGGGCCGAGCGGACCGGGATCCCGTGCCACAACCGGCGCCCAGTACAAACGTTGCCGCCGCGACTACTGCCAACACGCTTCGGAATCTCATGCTTGCACTCTCTCAACTACCACACTGCGGACCCGCGGTCGCGTTCGTTCTGCTGATACGCAGCGTATGCTCATGACCGACATCAGAAGTCCCTATTGTGACCTAAGTCAATCGGCGCAACAACACAAAAAGACTGTGCATTACCGCAATTTGTCCGGGGCAGGCGCGTAAG
>JAAYBA010000189.1 GCA_012719085.1 Planctomycetota bacterium | reverse complement strand
GCCTGACCCTCGCGCAGCGGCGACTGGCGCTGCTCGAACGACAGAAACGCCAGGCCGCCGTCGAGCAAAAGGCCTTCCAGGACCCGGGGACTGCATCGACCGCCGTCGGGGAGGCGCCCGAGAGCAAGGTCAAGCCCGAACAGACCATCTTCGAGATGTCGCAGCAAACCAGAAGACTCATCGCGGCTGCGACCACCATCCTGCTCGTGCTGGGGGCATGGTACATCTGGAAGGATGTGCTCCCGGCGCTGACGAAGCTGGGGACCTTTGAACTCTACGAGGCCGGCCCCGACGAGATCGTCACCCTTGGGGCGGGGGTCACAGCCCTGGTCCTGATCGCCCTGACCGTCTTGATCGCCCGCAACGTGCCGGGCCTGCTGGAGCTGGCCATTCTCAGACATCTGCCCCTGGACCGCGGCGTGCGCTTTGCGATCGTCACCATCTGTCGCTATCTCTTCGTGGTGATCGGCATGGTGCTGGCCTTCACCGAACTCGGCATCGGCTGGGCCAAGGTCCAGTGGCTCATCGCCGCCATGACGGTGGGTCTGGGCTTCGGCCTGCAGGAGATCTTCGCCAACTTCGTCAGCGGCCTGATCATGCTGTTCGAGCAGCCGATTCGCGTCGACGACATTGTCACGGTCGGAGACGTGACCGGCCGCGTCACCATGATCCGCACCCGCGCGACCACGATTCGAAAGTGGGATCAGCGCGAGCTGATCGTACCCAACAAGGAGTTTATCACCGGCCGGCTGATCAACTGGACCCTCTCCGACAGTGTTCTCCGACGCGACTTCCCCGTCGGGATCGTCTACGGCTCGGACATCCGCAGGGCCGAGCAACTGCTGTACGACATCGCCCGCAGCCATCCGCTGGTCCTGCAGGAACCCAAGCCGACCGTCCTGTTCAAGGGGTTTGGCGACAACAGCCTCGACCTCGAGTTGCGCGTGTGCTTCTCGGGCATTGAAAATAATCTCCCGGTCTGGCACGACATCAACTTCGCCATCCACGACGCCTTCGGCGCCGCCGGCATCGAGATCGCCTTACCGCAGCGTGACATTCATATCCGCACGATCCACGGCGAAATCCCGATCCCGGTAGACACCCCCCCGGCGTAGACGCGTCGGTGACCAAAAATGAGGACACGGCAATGAAAACACATGGACTATCAAGGGTCTTCCGATGGCTTCCACTGTTGGCCTGCGTTGTCCTGACCGGCTGCGCCGGTGTGCCTTCAGGCATCGAGCCCGTCCAAGATTTCGAGCTCCCTCGCTACCTCGGGACGTGGTATGAGATCGCCCGCCTCGATCACAGCTTCGAACGTGGCCTGAGCAACGTCTCCGCTACCTACACGATGCGCAAGGATGGTGGTGTCGGCGTGCTCAACAGGGGCTACGACGAGAAGAAGGGCCGATGGAAACAGGCTGAAGGCAAGGCCTATTTCGTCAGCAAGCCGACGACCGGACACCTGAAGGTGTCGTTCTTCGGACCCTTCTACGGCAGCTATGTCATCATCGCCCTGGACCAGGACCAGTACTCCTACGCCCTGGTCTGCGGGCCCAGCCGGTCGTACCTGTGGATTCTCGCCCGGGACACATCGCTCGATCCGGCGGTCATGGCCGAACTCGTGGCTCAGGCCAAGGAACTGGGATTC
>JAAYBA010000188.1 GCA_012719085.1 Planctomycetota bacterium | reverse complement strand
GGGCTTGGGCGCGGGGACATCATCCGCATCAAGCGGCTCGGGCAGGTTCTCCACCGCCGCGTCCTCGACATGGAGATCGCCGTAGATGACGCGGTAAGTGGCGGAGTCCTTAGGGCGGTACCAGAAAATGGGCGTTTCCGCCTCGCCCAACATGACGCCTCGGCCGCGATAGGTCCACTCGCCCTCGCCCTGGAAGAACCGCGTGAACAGCAGATAGTTCTGGATCGTCTGGCCCAGTGCGATCTGTTCTTCACTGCTGAGGTCCATCTCTTGGAGTTGCCTGGCGACGTCCGGCGCCTGCTTGAGGTAGTCCTCGACGGCCACGCCGTCAGGGAAGCGGCCATCGTTGAACCTCTCAGCGAGAAGCCGCAGACCCTTGATGAAGGCCTCTTCCGTTCCGGCGTGGAGATCGAGCGTGCTGTCCTGGTGGACCTTGTAGCCCTCGGGAACGTCCATACTGAACCACGCGTCCTCCACGGGAACGTCGAACTGCATGTTCTTACAGACCACTCGCATCTGCCCCTCGTTCTGCTCGATCCGTACGGGCAGGCCGGTCTCGGCGTCGGCCCAGATCGTGATCTCGGCGCGCGGGTGCTTGGCGAGGAAACCGACGACCTCAACGCCGTCCATTTCCTGAAGGCCAAGGTTCTCGACGACGAAGTCAGGAGTCTGCTGCAACATCACAATGACGTTCTTCAGGTTTTCCATGTAGTTCGGTATGGAAGGCAGGCCTTCCAAGCTAATGTATTGGGCCTCCTTCTTCGTTTCTGAGAACGTCAGGATTTGGCCGGCCTCCAGGTCGATGATCGTGACGTCGTCGCCCATGCCGGGCAGGGTCCTCCGGATGCGCGAGCCCATGACCAGATCGCGAATGATGGGTGCGCCGCCGTCCTCGTCGCCGATGACGATGTCGAACTGGGCGGTGCCTGCGTTAAGGATGGGCTGGATGACCTGGGCGAAGGTCAGCGTCGAGCCGACCGGATTGCCAAGGAAGCGGAACCCGATCACAGCGGCGATTACGATCGCGGCCGCTGCAGCAATCTTCGTTCCTTTGCTTGTCATGATGGTTCTCCATATCACCGGCCTCGGATGCGCTATCCCGCCCTGTCGGCGCTGTGCCAATTGGTCGAGGGCGCCGCACAGAATGCGCTCATCCGCCTCCGGGCTGGCTGTGATTTGCGATTCGTGGATCAGTCGTTTTATCTCATCTGCCGGTTTCATCGGGTTGCCTCACCGTTGAGAAGGTACCGCAGTCTGTCGATTCCGTAGCGGTAGCGGCTCTTGGCCGTGTTGGTCGAAATCTGTCGGGCCCGAGCGATGGCCGCGAAGGTCATCGCCCCGTGCAAGTGCAGCATGACGACCTCGCGCTGCTCAAACGGCAGCCCGGCCATCGCGCCGCTGAGCCGTCCGATCTGTTCATTGCACGCCACCGCTTCGGTCGGGCTGTCCGCACAGGCAGGCTTCCCTGTGTCGGCGTCGGTCCCTGCGCGACTGCGTCGGCGCTGGGCCTTGTTCCAGTTCCTTGCGTGGTTGGCCACGCAGGTCAACAGGAAGCCCTTGAGACTGCCGGTCAGACGGAAGCCGTCCAGACCCTGCACGAACGACACAAAGACATCGTGCACCACGTCCTCACAGGCGCTGCGGTCGTTGAGCAGGGCCATCGCCAACAGCAGCAGGTCCGCCTTGTACTTGCGGTAGATCTGCGTCAGGGCCTCCTGGCTCCCGCACTTGCATCGATAAACAAGCAGCTTGTCTTCCATTGAACCGGTCCGGTGCGTACGCCTGCAAACGTCTTTCGGCAATATAACAACGACCGAGGCGGTTTGGGTCTGCCGGGTTGGACTTTTTGTTCGTTAGTGCCACATACTACGGCACAAGCGCATAGAAAAGGCCGGGTGGTCAGTCCCGGCCTGATGGTATCCTATCTGCAGAACGAGCGTTCCCGCTCGCGGGGGCATCGGTCAGTTGCCGGCCAGGGCCTCGACGATGGCCTCGGCAAAGAGTGTGGCGGCCTGGGGTCCGGCCGAGGTGACGATATGGCCATCGGTCTGAACGGCAGCGCCGGTGAAGATCGCTCCGGCAGCGACCAGTTGGTTCCTTTCGGCCGGCACGGCCGTCGTGCGGACGCCCCTGAGCACGCCGGCGTTCGCCAGGATCACCGGGGCGTTGCTGCCGGCGGCCATCACCTTCTGTTGCGCCCCTGCCCGGCGCGCCAAGCCGACCACAAGCGGATTGGCATAGTATTCCATCGTGCCGATGCCCCCGATGAATATGAAGGCATCGAAGTCCTCGGCCTTGACCTGGCTTAGAGGCAGGTCCGCCTGAGCAAATCCGCCGAAAGCGCCGACGATCCGGGTGGCCCGCGTGCTGGCGATAACCGTCTGCACCGAAGCCAAGCCGAGGACCCTACTGGTTTCGAAGAGCTCCTGGTCCTGGAAGCCGCTGGGCGGCACCACGAGCACGGCCCGTCGGGAAACCTGTGACGCCGATTCCGATCCTGATGCACGTGGGGACCCCGCCGTCCCGGCGTCCGCCGCGACGCGCGACAACGGATAGCCCACAAGCGCCACGTACAGCGGCTCGGTCGTCCTGGCCAGCCGGAAGGCCCGCTTGACTGCGTTGCCGTCCATATCGGACGAGGCGATGTATGTCAGATCGAGGCTCACTGCCTGGAGCTGGAGGCTCTGCGCCATCTGTCCGGTTCTCACGAGCATGGCAGTCCGGGCGTTGGCCCCGTGGGCGGCCGTGAAATCCCGACTCGAACCGGTAATCACGATCTGGCAGCTTCCGGTGGTTGTCGCGGGCACCGAGACGTTCGGCTGTCGGCTGTAAACCGCGGTCGCCACGGCCAGCCGTATGTCGTTGTCCGAGGTCTGCTGCAAGGCGTGACTCTGTGGATCGTAGAGAAAGGTTCCCTCCGGCAGAGAGAAGTACACCCGCAGCGGCACCAGACTACCCGGCACGACGGTCGTACCGTCCGTTCGGGGAACGGTCACGCCCTGGGCAGCCCAGGCGAGCTGACCAATTTGCGCCAGAGTCAGCTTCTGGTCGGCGGGAGCTTCGAGATCCTGCGCCAGGCTCAGGACCTTCTCAAGGCTGACGGCGCTGGACGTAACCGGTGCGGGAAGCTGAACGACCCTGTTGCGAACCGGGCGAGCGGAGCGGGCCCGTGCCGTGTCCGGCGAGGCCTGTTGCTGCCCCCAGCAGACCGTTGAGATCACCAGCAGCAAGAACATTGCCAGGCAGCGAGCCCGTTGCGAATAGGCACACGCCCGCGAATCGGCCATCCAGAGTCGGCCGGCCGAAGTCCAGAAGTACGTCTTGGCCATCATGATCCTATTCCTCCAACACGAACCGTTGTGGCTTCCTTCGGGAATCGACGATATCCAAAGGGTAACGCTTTGTCTTGACCTGGGCTACAGTATTCCGCAGACAGGTACTACGCGGCACCTCCGATCCGGGTTCCCCATCGGCGGGCCCATCCAAACAAGGAAGGCCGAGCAATCAGTCGTTCCTGTCTGTGCCGATGCCGGCGGCAACGGCATCCCCTCGGAACGGCCTGTACAGGGGATCGCCGATGAGGACCAGTTGCCACGAGTTGAACGGCTTGGTGTGATAGAAGGTCTCGACCAGGCAGCTTCCGGCGAACAGCTCGGAAAAGAATGCTTTGGGCTCTGGAAAGCTGTGCAGATAGGGTTCGGCCACGGGCCCGAGCGTCGCGGTGATCCCTCGCGTGAGCATGGCCGGGCACCACTGCGTGCTGTTCGGATCGCGCAGGCTGGCGGCTTCGAAGCTGGCGATGTGGAATCCCACAGCCCCCGGAACGAACGCAAAGGCATCGACGTACTTGCTGACGCTGTACCAGCCGCAGTAGAGAGCCGTATCGGGACAACTGCCCGGCTCGAACAGAGCGCTGGTGCGTTCTTCTTTGACGGGCAGAGACGTCCGCAACTGGATCAGCAGCGCCAGATCTCGCAGAGACTGGTCATAATGGCCGTACGCGTCCTTGCTGAACATGCCCCGGGAATCGACATAGGCGGTCCCGGTCAGTCCGTTCGCCTCGGCCTCAAGGGCCTTGTCAACAAGCCCCGCGGCGATCGCATAGTCGGGCCCGTCCAACCGGCAGACCATCAGGGTCCGAGACGGCTGAGGCGCATTGCTTCGCACCAGATTCGGCTGCCATCGATAGAGTTCGTATGTCCCGAACAGAGCCATCGACAGCTCGCTGTCGACGGAGGCGTGGGTCTCCTTCCCTTCGATCCAGTTGATCTCTGCCTGCAACGCCGTAACCTGCCGCGCGTGCTGATGGTATTCGGCCGAACTCTTCCTGTCTGCCGCCTCCAGTTGTGAGACCGCCTCTTTGGCCTGCTCCAATCGCGTGCGAATTTGGATCAGCCGGGCCTCATGCTGAGAAAGTGGACCTCGCGCCCCCACGCGGAAGGGAATCCCGTAGGTTGTGACAAGGCACTTGATTCCCGCCATGTCGGGTCGGGTGGAGAGGAGCCGGCGGATGGGTTGGGCGATGCGCTTCTCATAATCATCGCGGCTGACCGTGTCGCGAAGCGTGGTGCCCAGGGCCAGCGGAACGACATGGCCGGAAGGCACGCCCCGCCGCTCGCAGTAGTACCGCGCCAGCCGCACGGATGCCGCGTGGTTCGAGTTCGCCAGAACCAGGATCTCGTCCGGCTGCAATGCCCACAAGGGACTGCAACAGAACAGAATCACCAGAAGACGAGACGACGTGCTGTTCGTCATGCCGGAATTACCTCCTCTCGTCCATTCGCACAGGCTCCTTCCAAGGCTGCGAGGGCCGCGCAGGCGCCGCGCGATGGACATGGGACTCATTCGGGGCCGTGCGACCGATACGGCAGGTTGGCCGGGTGTTCGGGGATCATCTCCGCATAGTCATCCAGCCAGCAGGCCTGCGGATTGCTGATGAACGCCAGCATCCGCCCGCTGTCGGCATCGTTGGCGGCGCGATGGTATCGAAAGTACATGCGGTCCGACAGCTTCCCGAGGATCTCGATCTTGCCGCTGGCGTGGCTCATCACATAGCGCAGCCGCTTCGCCAGGCCGGAGACCCGTGACTTGGCCTGTTCGACGATCTCACAGCCGGCCTCGATGGGGACTGTGTAGGCCTTATTGCCCACCGCCGGGCGGCACTGGAAGATGTAATACGGGACATCTCCGATGAACGCCAGCTTCATTAACAGCGCCGCCAGCGTCGCAGGGTCGTCGTTGACCCCACGGATCAGGGGCATCTGGTTGGCCGTAATGGCGCCGGCTCTCTGGAGCATCTCCACCGCCGTGACGGCCACGTCGGTCAACTCGCGCGGATGGATGAAATGCGTCATCACGTAGATGCGTTTGTCAGCGGTGCTGTGCTGCCGGATCATGTCCATGAGCGTCGCATCTTCAAGGATGCGATGGGGATGGAACGCCGGGGTGCGGCTCCCGATCCGGATGATCTGCACGTGCTCAATCCGACGCAGACGCTCCACAATATCGGCCAGTGTCGATGTCGGCAGCGTCAACGGATCGCCGCCGGTCAGAAGCACGTTTGTAATCTCCGGATGCCCGGCGATGTAGGCCATCGCCGCCGGAACGTCACGAAGGTATTCCCACTGGGGACGGATGAACACACGTTTTCGGAAGCAGTACCGGCAGATACCCTCGCAGACGTTGCTGACCAGCAGCAGAACGGTTGAGGGGTATTTGTGTTCGAGACCGGGCATCACCGTATACGTCTCTTCGTCGGACGGGTCGAGCCGACCCCACTCGTCCAGTTCCTGCGCGTGCGGCACAACGGCCCGGCGAATCGGGTCGTCCGGATCGTCCCAGTCAATCAGCGACAGGTAGTAGTCGTTGCAGCAAAAGGCAAACCGCTCGGCCACCGGCTTCAAGCTCTTCCTCTCCCGGTCGCTGAGCTGCGGGATCTGGTCGATCCTCGTCAGGTACTTGCATCGATGTGCCGGATTCGCTGTCATGGGCGCTCATCCACGTTCGTCGGGCGTTCCGCCCGCTCCAGTGTCCTTTCTCCTCGAACCGTTTCGTCTTGCGAGTAGTTCTGCTCGTAGATCCCCTTGCGACCGCACAAGTGTGCGAGTGTGGCCAGGAGAATGGCCGTATCGCGTCGCAGGCCCGCCCGTTCGACATATTGAACGTCAAGCTCGAGCTTCTCTTCGCGCGTCAGGGCGCCGCGCCCGGAGATCTGCGCCAGACCGGTCAGGCCGGGCCGAACGCTCAGACGTCGGCGTTGTCGCTCGTCCCATTCGGCCATCTGCGAAACATACAGCGGCCGAGGCCCCACGAGGCTCATATCCCCTTTGACGATATTAGCCAATTGCGGCAGTTCGTCAAGGGAATACTCTCGCAGCCATCGCCCGACGCGCGTGAGCCTCGAATCGGCGCCGGACTTCGGGCTCGGGCCGAAGGGATCAACATCGAGCCGCATTGTCCGGAATTTGTAGAGCCCGAACGGCTTGCCGTCCTTGCCCGCGCGCTGCTGAACGAACAGAGCCGCGCCCCTGCTGCTCAGTCGAATCGCCAGCGCAATGGCCAACAGCAACGGCGAGAGCGCGACCAGCAGCACGCCCGCAACAAGAATGTCGAACGCTCGCTTGACGATATCAGCCCAGGAATTCGAGAATGGCCGCAACGACCGCATCCTGCATCTCGTCGGTCAGTTCGGGATAGATCGGAAGGGCCATGATCTCCTTGGCCGCCTTTTCAGATACGGGGAAGCTGCCTTCCTTGCAGCCCAGATAGGCGAAGCACTCCTGCAAGTGAGCCGGGACGGGATAGTAGATCTCACAGCCGATGTGATTCGCCTGGAGATGGGCGACGACCTCGTCGCGTCGCGGCACGCGGATGCAATACTGGTTGTAGATCGTCTTGCAGTCCGGACTGATATACGGGGTCTCGACGGGTGTGCCCTTGAACTTCTTGTCGTAATAGGCAGCGTTGTCGCGCCGGGCCTGCGACCAGTCATCGAGGTGCGGCAGCTTCACCAGCAGCGCCACCGCCTGGATCGGATCGAGGCGAAAGTTAGCGCCGACGAATTTGTGATAGTACTTAGGCTCCATCCCGTGGTTGCGCGTCAGGACGAGACGTGTGTGGAGCGCCTCATCGTTGGTGACCACCATGCCGCCGTCGCCGATGCCGCCGAGGTTCTTGCTCGGGAAGAAGCTGAAGCACCCCGCGGCACCGATGCTGCCGGCCTTTTTGTCTTTGTAGGTACTCGTGATGGACTGCGCGGCGTCCTCGATCACCGCCAGATTGTAGCGATCCGCCACGTCCATGATCGGGTCCATCTCCGCCATCTGGCCGAACAGGTGGACGGGCATGATCGCCTTGGTCTTCTTGCTGACTGCCGCCTCGATCAGGTCGGGATCGATGTTGTACGTCTTCGGGTCGATATCGACGAAGACCGGCCTGGCCCCCACGCGGGCGATGCAGCCGACGGTCGCAAAGAACGTGAACGGTGTCGTGATGACCTCGTCGCCCGGGCCGATCTGAAGGCTCATCAGGCAACTCAGCAGCGCGTCCGTCCCGCTGGAAACGCCCACGGCGTACTTGCAGTCGCTCGCCTGGGCGATCTGCTTCTCCAGTTCCTCCACCTTCGGGCCGCCGATGCACCGCTGGGATTCGAGCACCTCGGCCACGGCCGCCAGCACCTCGTCCTTGATGGTTGCATACTGTGCCTTCAAATCCAACAACGGTACCTGCATACAATTTTCCCTTCTTTCCGAAAGCAGGTGGTCACCCACTTCTCTTATGGCCGAAACACCTTCAGTTTCAGTTCCTGGATTGCCCGGTAATGCTTGGCGTTGCCCGAGCAGAGCGGCAGATTGTTCTCTGTCGCGGTTGCGGCAATGATGGCGTCTGCTGCACGAAGGCCATGCGACAGCGCGTACTCGGCCACATACACGGCGGCGCGATGCCCGATATTTTCCGTCAGTGGCAGCGTCTGGAACCCGCAGCTAGTCAGGAAACTCATCACAATCTCATGTTGCTTCTTGTTCTGGGCCGCCTGCAGCAACTCCATGTACGTCAGGACCGAGATACAACGGTCGCGGGAGCGATCGATGGCGCGCGCGGCCTTGGGGTTGCCCCTCTGGACCCAGATCAGGACGTCCGTGTCAAAGATCACGATACCGTCCCCCGCGCAGCCGGTCCATCGGATCGTCGGCGGTCTCAGAGGTCGCGAGCATGTTGAAGAACGGGTGTTCCTCGACCCGGAGCGAGGCGTCGCCGCCCGCGGGTTTGATCACGCCTTTGAGGCGCCCGCGGCTCAGAATGCTCACATCCTCATTCCGCTCCAAGGCACGCAATATGTCGTTCATCCGATACCGCAGATCGACAACCGAGGCTTTCATCCGGCATCTCCCAAATGTATAGCGCCACTATACACTGACCGATCCACCCTGTCAAGAAACGAAAAAGGCCTTCTGCACCCTCCAGTCGGCACGGTTCGTCGCTCCCTCCTCGTCTACGGTGTGTTCTTCTCGGTGACGACCTGCGCGAGAACGTGTTCGAGGCGGGCGGCCAAAAGGTTGCGGTCAAAATCGCGTTCGGCCAAGGTCCGGGCGTTGCGACCCATCTGCTCGCAGAGCACTGGATTTTGCGACAGTTCCACCAAGGCATCGGCCAACGCCACCGGACGATCGGGCGCGACGAATCGGCCGCACGCATTCCGCGCGATCATCTCGCCCAGCCAGCCGCCGATGTTGATCAGCACGGGCTTGCCCGCCGCCAGTGAATCAAACAGCTTGTTCGGCGACCACGTCGGGTCCTTGCCGGGCCGGGCGATCGTCAGGCACACGTCGCAGCCGGCCACGATCGCCGGAACCTCTTCCTTGGGGACCAACTCGCCGAATACGACGTTCTGCAGGTCCAGTCTCCGGGCCAGGGCGACCAGTTCATCGCGCTTGCCTCCGCCGCCCTGAAGGACCAGAACGATGTGGTCCTGCTTTCGCTCGGCCAGGATCCTCGCGGCCTCAATTACGTATTCCAGGCCGTTGGCCAGGCCCATTGCCCCGAAATAGACCGCCGCGAACCGCTTGCCGAGGCCCAGTCGCTCGCGGGCCGCCCGGCCGTCCAGGTCCGGACGGAACAGATCGAGGTCGCTGGCGTTGGGGATGAGCGTCACCCTGGATGGGGCCACCCCTGCCCGTACGACGCCTTCCTTCATCCCGGGCGACAGCGCCACGATGTGGTCCGCCCGCCGGTAGATCTTCCTCGCCATCCGCCGCAGCCACCAGATCGCCATCGGATTTCCCAGAGCACCGACGTTCACCAGAGCCTCGGGCCAGAGATCGCGGACCTCGAACACGAATGGGACGCCAAAATGGCGGCTCGCCGAGATGCCCGCCAAGCCGACCGTCAGCGGCGTATGTGTGGCGAATACGACATCCGGCCTGTCCAGCTCTCGGGCAACCTTGGAGGCCGCCCGCGCAAATTCGTAGAATCTGAGCATTCGCCGCCACCCGGTCAGGGCGGTCCCCAGATGCGGGTCGTTGTACCCCCCTGCCACTGAAACCACCCGAATCCCATCGACGTCGCGTTCGACGCACCGGCGGCCCTCCGGGACGGGAAATTCGGGATTGGCCAAGCCCGAAGTGATCATGGTCACGCGATGGCCCTTCTCGACCAGAAAACGGCCGAATTCGTACGATCGGGTCCCCGTTCGGCCCTTGCGTGATGCGAAATACTGATGAATGTAGAGAATATACATGCCTGTGACTCTACTCGGAACGACTCTCATGGAAGGGTCTTGGCACGACGACGGCAACAGCTCCGATAACAACACCAGGCCCACAGGGCCTCACGTAAAGATTTTCCATACCCCCCATCTTCGCTATTGTGTTATAATACTGAGATGTATCTCCTCATTGACGAAAGGCCGAGGTCATGAGCCCGGAATGGCCCTGCCCTGCGGCAGGTCGCATTGAAGGATTGGAGGGACGATGCGTATGAGTCAAATCTCCATGCTGCACGACCGCTCGGTGCGGTCCGCCGCATGGCTCGTGGGCGCGACCGTTCTGTTCTGCGCGAGCATGGCGTGCTGCGGGATCAAGAAGTTCGAAGGTGAGCTTCCCACCCTCCGCTGCGATATCCCTGCACTGGCGGTCGAGAATCGTGGTCCGCTCCAGGAGCGTCTCATTGCCGCATACGTGCAGGACTATGTGCTCCGCATGATAGCCAACAACGGGCGACGGCTCAATGACGGGATGACCATTTATTATCTCCAACGCGAGCTCCAGAGTCTGATCGACATGTGGAGGGGAACCGGAAACCGCGCGTATCTCGACATCGCTACGTCGCTGACGTTGCAGGCCATCGACGAGGCGACGGCCAGTCCCATGCCTTTGATCCGGTATGGGAACACACGCGGCGATTGGCCCTGTTTCTATCTGGCGAAGGTGGCCGCCGAGACGGGCGGGCACAACCAGCTCTGCGACTTCCAAGGCAGCGCCGGGTTCCTGCTCGTCGCACGCGCTCTCTATGACATCGACGATCCCAACTGGCGTCCCATCGCAGACTTCGTCGAGCGAGACGTAATCGAGAAGTGGCTCTACTACCAACCCTCGGTCACGCCGGAGCAACTGGCGGGTCCGAATTCGTTCCGAACGCTCCTGCCCCTGCTCAACAGCGGACGTGATTCACGGGAGCATTTCGCCTGTCTCTGTCTCGATTTGGACGGGCTGGGTTACGACACATATTCTTATCGGATGTGGGCGGAACGACTGATCGAGCTGTACCTGACGCCGCGATACGATCCCAACGAGACGGCCCCGAATTCGGACGAGATGGGAAACACCCTCCCCAGCGATTGGGGTCTGTTCGTCCGGATCGCCGACGAGGGCTCCGTCTGGCTGCTGATCCCGGACTATGGTTCCGGCACGGCGGACGTGCCGCTCGATACCTCGCACGCCAATCGGACGGCGTGGCTGGCCTGCCGGGCTTATGCGGAAGGCCTGGTCGATGAAACCGTCCTTGACGGACTTATCAACACGCTGAAGCTGCGAATCTGGGCGCCCGAGAAGGGTCCGTTCCACTTCAACAACTACACCGACGGCACGGACGGGATGCTCGGCGCTCTCCAATCCGGGCGCGGCGGCAATGTCTGGTTCGGCTGGCATCGGCTGGCGGCGTACGATCCCGACCTCGAAACCCTGTTTCTGGCGCTGGCCTACGACCTGACCCATGGCGGTCCCAACCTGCCGGACGGCGCCCAGAACAAGACGATGCAAAACGCTCCGCTATGCCTCGAGGCCTGGGGCACCCGGCTGCTCGGCTCCAAGGGCCAGCCCGATCGGTTCCCGTAGGCCGGCCCCCTCTGCGTCGATCAGAGGGATGAGCGAATGGGTTCTCCGAGGCTGACGCCCTCGGAGACACTGAACTCCTGGAAGACCCGGACGATGCGTTCGGCCGTCCGGCCATCCCACAGCGCCGGAACCGTGCCTTCCTTCCAACCGCCCGACAGAATCTGATCTGACTTTTCTTCGATCGTCTCCATATCGACCAGTTCGTTCGTGCCCTGGGTGATCGTGATCGGCCGCTCCGTGTTCGGACGCAAGGTCAGGCACGGCAGTTTCAGATACGTTGTCTCCTCCTGAATGCCGCCGGAATCGGTCAGGACGAACCGCGCGTTTTTCTGAAGCAGGATGAACTCGCGGTATCGGACGGGCTCGATGATTCGGAAGTCGCGCGCGAATGCGACGTCGATCCCGAACCGCTCGATGTTCTTCCTGGTCCTCGGGTGCATGGGAAAGACCACAGGCAGCTTCTCCGACAGGCGATTCAGACAGACCAGGATCTGCCTGAGGCTGTCCGGCTCGTCCACATTGGACGGCCGGTGCAACGTCACGAGAACATAAGAACCCTTCTCCAAAGCCAGGTCGTGCAGCATTCGCGTTTCCTGATCGCGGCTGATTCGTCCCAGGATCGTGACCAGCGAATCGATCATGATGTTGCCCACGCAGTGCACGCGACCGTCGAGGGCGCCCTCGCGTCGGAGATTCTCGTCCCCATCGACGGAGGGAGTCAGCAGCAGGTCGGAGATCGCATCAGTCACCCGTCGGTTGATCTCCTCAGGCATTGTCTCATCGAAGCTGCGCAACCCCGCCTCGACGTGTGCGACGGGAACGAGCTGCTTCTTCGCGGTCAGGCTGCAGGCCACCGTCGAATTGACGTCGCCGAACACGACGACGAGGTCCGGATGCTCCTGAGCGAGCACCTTCTCGAACTCGATCATGACCTTGGCCGTCTGTTCGGCGTGGCTGCCCGAGCCGACCCCAAGGTAATGGTGTGACTCCGGAAGCTGCAGGTCTTCGAAGAAGGCCTGCGACATCGCGTAGTCGTAGTGCTGGCCTGTGTGCACGATGACCGGGTCAAACCCGGCGGTCTGCGTCAGCTCGAAGTACAGCGGCGCCATTTTCATGAAGTTCGGCCGGGCCCCGACAATCAGAAGTACCTTCGACACGTTCTTGCCCTCCATTGGTCGAAAGAAGGATCTCGTACATGCGACAGAGCCTGTGGCTCTGGTTTTCCCAGTTATAACGTTCGCGAACGGCGCGCAGGCCGCGTTCCCCCATCGCCCGCGCCTCGTCCGGATGTTCAATCAGATAGGTCATTGCCCGGGCAATCTCCTCCGGCCTGGTTGGATCGACGATCAAGCCACAGCGACTCGGCTCGACAACCTCCCTGTACAGCGGGAAATTCGACGCCACCACCGGCACGCCCACCAGCATATAGTCGAACAGCTTGTTCGGCAAGCAACTCGTGTTGTTCGAATAGGGCAGATAGGTGATGACCCCGATTGACGCCGAAGAGGTAAGCCTTTCCTTCTCCTCGTAAGGCACCCAGGGAATGAATGTTACGTTCTTCTCGATGCCGTGTTGCCTCGCCAGGGCTCTCAGGTCGTCTTCGAAGGACGCAGGCCTCGATGCACCGACCAGGACCAGTTGCCAGTCCGGGTGCTTTGCGACGACTTGCGCAAAGGCCTCCACGACCTCGATGAGCCCCCGGATGCGTGCCATGACGCCGAGGTAGATGATCTGCTTCTGCGGCTCCTTGTCGAACGTGCCGGACAGCTCGACGATCGGGTAGTTCTCGATCCGGGCCGAGGCCACCTTGAGCTTCTCGTAGCGCGCCCCGACCAGCGGCGTCGTGTAGATCACGAGGTCGAAGAACCGAACCACCGCCCGTTCGAAGAGGTCGAACGACTTGCTGACACACCGCCGCAAACCCTTGGAGATCCAGAACTTGTCCATGATGCTGTTGGGGTAGTGCTCGTGCACGTCCCAGATCACCTTCTTGCCGCGGGCCTTCAGCAGCAGGCCGACGATCATCAATTCGGGGTCGTGGAAGTGGTATACGTCCGCGTCTTCCCTGACGGCCAGCCGGTACAGCCGCCACGTCACGCTTGTCATCCGCTGAAAGCGGTTCCGCGGCTCGGACAGGGGCACAATGCGCACGCCGCCCACGGTCTCGGCCTTGTCGTGCCGGGCGATCAGCACGACATCGTAACCAGCCCGAGCCAGACTCTTGGCTTCCTTATGGAAGATCCGTCCGTCGAACGGCACGTGGACAGTGGTCAACATGCAGACCTTCGCGCGAGGTTGTCTCTCTGAATCACACATCGATTCGCTTCGTTCCTGACGCCAGCGACCACAGCGCATCGGCAAAGGTTTGGGCATTGCGGTCGGGGTCGAATGCGTCGCGGGCTCGCGAGAGCCCTCTTTGACCCGCAGCGGTTCGAAATGGCGCATCAACGATCATCCGCTCGATGGCGCCTC
This sequence comes from Planctomycetota bacterium, assembly GCA_012719085.1. Lineage (GTDB taxonomy): Bacteria > Planctomycetota > Phycisphaerae > Sedimentisphaerales > Anaerobacaceae > Anaerobaca. The sequence goes on along the minus strand of JAAYBA010000188.1, from coordinate 1,825 downwards.
GCAATTGTTCGACGTTTCGCGGCTCGACAAGCAATCCCGTCCGGCCGTCGATCACCGCCTCAGGCACACCCCCCGCAGCCGTCGCGACCACCGGCAATCCGCAGTCCATCGCCTCGAGGACCACCTGCGGCATCCCCTCACTGTGCGACGGCAGGACCAGGAAATCGGCGCCCTGCAGGTAGCGCGGCACCTCGTCCGGCGCAACGTGACCCGACAGAAAGACCGCTTCGTTGCGCGCGACCCGTGCCGAAAGCTCCGCCAGCGCGCTTCGCGAAGGGCCATCGCCCACACACGCAAGGTGAAAGTTCGCGTGCTCGTTCAAAAGGGGTTCACAGGCGGCCGCCAGGTCGCTGATGCCCTTGCTCTCGACCAGGCCCCCGGCGTAGACAGCGACGATGCTGTCCGCCGGCCAGCCCAGACGGGCGCGAACCTCGGCCTTGTTCGAGGCCGGCTGGAATTGCTCGCCGTCCCGGCCAAGATAGATGCAGAGGGGCTCCCGCCGGCATGAGCCCGTCTCGCCAAGTCTCGCGCAAACCGACTGACTGACCCCAACGGGCAGATCGACCCGCGCCAGGGTGCGACGCAATCGATTCCACAATACCGGCATGCGGTCGGGGTAGACCATCACGTCGCTACCCACCGCCAGAGACGCGACGGGCAGGCCGAGCTTTGCACCGATGATTGCCGCCGCCTCGGCGTCCGGTAACATCGAGACGCCCAGAACTGCGTCGAATGGCTCGGCCCGGTGCCACTGTCTGGCCCGAGCCATTGCACCGAACGCCAGGGACGCGCCTTCGAACCGCCGAAACCCGAACCCGGGCGGGCGAAGATAGCTGACCCGGCGCGCCCGCAGCCCGTCCGGCGGCGCCAGCGGATTGCTGGGGCCATAGTTGCGCCAACGGCCGATGCGATAGAGCGGCCAGGGGGCCCAGGGCCGGCCCACGAGGAAATCGCACTCGATCCCATGACGGCGCAGGTGCCGGGCCTCGCGACACATGAAAACCCCATGCCGTCGCAGTTGCGCGGTCGGGAACATGTGGCTAATCACAAGTATCCGGAGCTTCTTCATCCGCCTCTTTGCAAAGTTCGTCGTCGGGATCGGCATACCACCCACTGAGACGCTCGGCCGCCAGGACGAACGCCAGGAACACCCAGTAGTACTTGGCCGAAACCTGCTTGATATTGAGCCCCATGACCAACAGGAACGTCAGGACCGCCCGGGCATATAGCTTCTCTAAGGTCAGGGGCATGCGTCGGACGGTGAGCATCAGCAGGACGACGAAGACCGCGAACAGGATCGCCGCCGGTACGCCGTACACGCCGAGCGCAAAAAAGAAATCGTTGTGCGGCCAGATCACACTGTCGGTCCGCTCGAACCAACTGAAGTAGCCCGTGCCGGCCGGTCGCGATGCGGCCGCCTGGACGGCCTTTCGGATGGGGACCATTCGGACATCGATGGCCTCCCTGGCCTTCTGCACACTGGTCAGTCGTGAGGAGACGGAGCTGTCCAGACCTCGCTGCCGGATCAGAAGCCCCGTGGACAACGACGCCAGCAGAACGACAAGCACAAGCAACGCCGCCAGCGCCGGCCGCCGCAGCACCTGCCGCAGGAACAGCAGCGGCGACAGCACGGTGAAAGCCAAGGCCACCAGGCCGCCCCGCGAGCCGATCCGAAGCATCAGGACAGGCAGGAACAGAATCGCCACGAGATAGAGAACCCGCCACAGCAGGCTCCGGTCGCGGGCGAAGAGATAGACCGCCGAGAGGAACGCCAGGGCCGTCAGCGCCGCGAGCATGTTCGCATCGATCGCGCTTCCGAGCGTCG
>JAAYBA010000187.1 GCA_012719085.1 Planctomycetota bacterium | reverse complement strand
GGGGCTGGTGAGGGCGCCGGCGCCGAAGAGCTTCATGCCGAGGATCACCTTGCCGTTGGCGCGGGCCTGCTTGAGGACGGGCACGACCTCTTCGACCGACGCATCCATCGCGGCCTCGCGGCCGACGTTGTTGATCCGGGCCAAAATCACGTCCACCCACGGATGAGTCGCCGCAACCTTCAGGGCGCCCAGGTCGTGACAGGAAACGCCCACGGCCCGGACCGCGCCTTTGTCCTTCAGCTCGTCCAGCTCATCCCGCGCGCGTTCGTGGTCGTCGGCCCAGTTGCCGTTGCGCATGCAGTGCAAGAGGCAGACGTCGATCACGTCGGTGTTCAGCTCCCGCCGGAACCGATCGATCTCGGCCTTGGCGCCGCCGGAGTAGGCATTCCAGTACTGCGTCTCGGGCCAGATCTTGCTCAGATAGGCGATCTTGTCCCGCGATTTGCTGTCCAGAGCATGGCGCACGTAGGCGTGCGAGCCGTAGAGGTCGGCCATGTCCATGAACGTGATACCCCGGTCAAGGCCGTGGTGGATCAGCCGGTCGAACTCCTTCTCGCCCAGCCGGGTGTGCGCCGACGAGCGGCCGGTGCCGTTGTAGCCGGTGCCCTGCGCCAGGCGGGAGACTTTGATGCCTGTCCTGCCCAGCGTCACGATATCGGTCGCGGAGCGTTTTCCGCCGGCCGCCATCGCCGGGGCCGAGGAGAGCCACTGCGATCCGGCCGCCAAGGCCCCTGCCCCGGCCAACGCGGCGCCAAGGAATCGCCTGCGGCTGCAATCGCGATCGATATCTGCTGCATGTGACGGTTGCTGCTTCATCGTCTTGTTCCTTTCACGCGGTCTGCCTTGAACCGGCCCGGAGCGAGACGGAATGGCCGGTCGTCGTTATACGCTCCGCAGGGCGATTCGGGTCGCGCCTCGGGCCTCATTTGGAGCGTTTCGTGGCAAGGATAAAGTCCAGCCCGAACATGTGGCTCTTGACGGCCTCCGGATTGGCGCCGAGGATCGTCACTTCGAGCCGGTTCGTGCCCTTCCGGAGCCGGCAGGTCGGCAGCTTCACGTCGGTCGCGATCACTGAGCGGTTGAACCCGTCGAAGGAATCGATCTTCGTCTCGCCGTTGACGGCGATGCGGACGATCCCGTAGTCGATCGCCTTCGTCAGGCCGAGCGTCACATCGTAATCCCCCGCCTCGTCGATGGGGAATTCCACCACGAGCCGGTCGTTCTCCCCGGCGTGTCGCCACCAGAGCTGGCGGTTGCCGCTCCAGTTATGCTGCGCGATGTCCTGGACCTCGGTGACGCCCCCGGTGCGCTCGGCGACCTTGAGCGTCTCGCCTTCGAGCGCGCCCTCCACGCGTCGCGGCTTGATGATGTCCTCGACGATCAGGGCGATCGACCGGCGGGCCTCTTCGACGTTGGGCTCGACGTCCCATGTCGCGCCCGGCCGGGCGTACCAGAACGTAGCCGGGGCGTAGTCCATCTTCGTCCGAGCCCAGTGCCAAAGTTCCATATCGAACTGGATGGACGTGCGGAACGGAATCGCGTCCAGGGCGCGGTAGCGGCAGTTGACCGAGAAGCCGGCAACCAGATTGCCGTCACCGCAGGGCTGGGCGTGGAACGCGGACTCGAAGAATTCGGGCCGACACCAGGCGTAGCCATAGTAGTCCTCCGTGCCCGTGCCGATGTGCGACGGGAACGACTCGCCATCGACGTAGATCTTTTCATCGCCCTCGCCCCACCACGCATTGGCGGTGTTGAACAGCGTCAGGACGTCGCCGACGTAGGTGCCCTGCCCCTGGACGGTGATCCAGTTCAGATCGAACGCGCCGTGGTCGCGGGTCTTCTCGTTGGATTGCGTCTCGATGCCCGACCACTGCTTCCAGGCGGCGTGGAAATAGCACGAGCGCTCGTCCCACTCCCACGGCCCGCTCCGGACGCGTCCGTACGTCAACTCGACGCGCTGCGAACCGAGGTTGCGAATCGCGATCTTCGCCTGATTTTGGAACGGCATCACCCACCGGCACGACAGAATCTGGTTGACCGATACGTCGGTGTACCAGGTCGTGTGGGGGCGGATGTGGTAGCCGGTGCCGAAGAAATCGCCGATCGGGCACCACACGGTCCGCGTCCCATCGAAGGTGATCTCGATAATCGTCGAGCGCAAGGCCTGGGACAGATCGTCGGCCTTCAACTGAAACTGAAGGCCGCGAATGGCCTTGGCGCCCTTGATCGTAATCGAGCGTTCCCTGCCGGGCGAAAGGCGACCTTCGAGCGTGCCCTCGTCCAGGTCGTCGAGGCCGAACGGCCGGGGCTGACTCAGCATCGCCTGCGTGCGGGCAATGGCCCCACGAGCCCGTCGCAGGATCTCGGAAGAGTACGACTCGACCTTGGTCCCCTGCTCGTAGGTTCGGTAGTTGATCTGGTAGTAGAGCGCCTCGCCCTTGTGCGCGCCGTCGTCAATGAGCACGTCGGTTTCGTAGGTAATCTTGCAGCGTTCGGCGTAGGGAATTGGCAGGTACAGGTTGTGGCCGCGATTGCGATACGGAGTCTGCGAGGAGACGCCCTGCGACAGCGGCTCGGCAACCAGCAGGCCGCCGCTGATGAGATCGGCCAGCGGTCCGGCGATGGCCGGCTCGGGGTTGCCGTCGAGGTAGACGCGCATCGTGCCGTTGCTGAACTCGCCGCCGCCCGGCCCGTGCCAGGTCGCCCAGAACCGCACCACGGCGCCGGGGCCCTCGGCGTCCATCAGCACGTGCTCGGTGCGGCCATCGTTTTGCTCGACGCGAACGAAGTAGCTGCGGTCCATATTGGCCCACCACGTCGGCGAGCCGGGTTCGGTCGAGTGGCGGTCGTAGCTGCTGGCCTGCTTGCAGGTGTACGCCGGGCCGGGCAGCCGGGCAATCGTGTCGCGATCGACCATCTCTTCCAGAAGGGACTCCAGTGTGATCGCTCCCGATGCAGTGCCGAGGACGATGAAGGAGATGGATAGTCCGATGAAAGCTGTCTTCCCGTTCACGCTTGTCGCCTCTCCAAATGAGTCCTGCCGTCAGTTCCCTGGGTGAAGCCCAGCCATCCATATGCCTCTGAGAATCATAGCGGATCGGCTGTGGTGTCGCCAGCGGCAATATTGTATGATGGAAGGCGATGCTCGGGCGGCATCGTCGAGCATCCGAAAGGAGGCCGTGGCACCATGGCAGACAGAGACGCACGATCGTGTTGCCCCCGAAGCGACCAACCTCTGCGACCGAGGCACAGGAGCCATTGGGTCCGATGGATCGTTCCGGCCACGGGACTGGCCGCCCTGATCTGGTTTCTAATCCGCGTCGTGCCCAAGCCGTCCCGCGCCGCCTATCCGTGCCAGCGCACGGCCATGCCGCTGGCGTCGGGTTTTGTCGTCTGGCTGCTGGGACTTGTCGGCTCGGTGACGGTGTTCAAGAAGGCCAGGGAGTCGTTGAGGGAATCGCGTCTGGTGTGGGCATGCGTGTGCCTGGTGGTCGCGACATTGATGGGCGTCGTCTCGCTCGCCCATCTGCCGGAGCGTCTGGCGCGAGCGGGTCAGCCCTGGGGGCCGCACGAACCACTCGGCCAAGCCAGGGGGATTCATCCAGGACGCGTCGTCTGGGTCCACGATCCCGACGCCACCGACTGGGACGGTTACACGTCGCCCGAGCACTGGTGGCAGAGCCACTGCACGGATCTGGCGGTGGTGGAGAAGATGGTCTCGCAGGCCGTGCGCGGCGTGGCCGGCAGGAGCAGCGATACCGCCGCATGGGACGCGATCTTCCGGCACTTCAACAGCGAACGCGGCCGTGGCGACGTGGGGTATCAGCCCGGAGAGAAGATTGCCGTCAAGATCAATCTCACCACGTGCAACGCCGGCGGCGAGCAGGTTGACCCGATCACCTACAACAAGAAGCCCGGCATAATGAACCGGATCGACAACTCGCCGCAGATCACGCTGGCCCTGCTGCGTCAACTGGTGCACACCGTCGGTGTCGCCCCCGAGGACATCACGGTCGGCGATCCAACGGGGCTGTTCCCGAATTACTACCGGGACATGCTATATCCGGAATTCCCGACCGTGCGCTATCTCGACAACTACGGCGGTTCGGGCCGAATGCGCGCGGAGTTCTCCGACGTGCCCCTCTACTGGAGCACCGCCGAGGCAAAGCGTACCGTGCAGGATTACCTGCCCGTCTCCTTCGCCCAGGCGCACTATCTGATCAACTTCGCCATTCTCAAAGGCCATTCCTCCGGCGTGACCCTGTGCGCCAAGAACCACTATGGGTCACTCATCCGAACGCCGGACGCGTATCTGCGGCCGGAGTGGCCGGGGCGGCCCGGCAACGGAAGCTACTTCAACTACTACAACATGCACTACAGCCTGCCCAACGCCAATCAGAGCCCGCCGTGGAGCCCGGGGATCGCCCGATACCGAGCCCTGGTGGACCTGATGGGGCATTCCGAGCTGGGCGGCAAGACCCTCCTCTATCTGATCGACGGGCTCTACGGCGGCTATTACTGGGAGGCCCGGCCGTACAAGTGGAACATGCCGCCCTTCAATGGCGACTGGCCGTCCAGCATCCTCGCCTCGCAGGACCCGGTGGCCATCGATTCGGTCGGGTACGATTTCGTGAACACCGAATGGCCCGATGTGGTTCGCTACGGTCACGCGCCGGCGGCCAAGTACGACATGGGCGGCGGCGCCGAGGACTATCTGCACGAAGCCGCCCTGGCCGACGATCCACCCTCGGGCACCTTCTACGATCCGGACCACAAAGGCGATGTGACGCCCCTGGAGAGCCTGGGCGTGCACGAGCACTGGAACAACGCGATCGACAAGCAGTATTCGAGGAACCTCGGCGCCGGCGAAGGCATCGAGCTTGTGCTGCTGCGCAGCGCCGCCCTCGCCGGCGACATCGACAGTGACGGGGACGTAGATGCCGATGATCTGGCTCGTCTGTGCGAAGTCTGGCTCGGGTCCGGCGATCCGAGCGATCTGGAAGCCGACCTGAACACCGACGGCATCGTCGACACGCGTGACCTCGCCCTGCTGGCCGCCACCTGGGGAACCGTCACCACCCAGTGACGCCGCTCTATTGATTGCGACAGCTACAACAGCCCGTGGAGTCGGCGGCCGACGGCGCCGTCGAAATTGGGGGCCGTCTTGAACGGCTCGAACGCGCCGGTCAGGGCCGCTTGCTTGGTTTTCTCCAGCAGTTCGGCCTGGGCCACAGCGCTCATGGGCTCAAACGCTCGCGCCGAAGCGACGTTGGCCTCGATCAACGCTTCGGACTCCATACCCGAGACGATGGTCGAGACGGGCTGACTCCAGATGTAATCCAGCGCCTCGGCGGGGGTGGTGACGTTGGCCCGCAGCACGTGGCCGCTGGCCATCGTCTTCATCGCGATCACGCCGATCCCGCGCCGCACGAGGACCGGCAGAACGTGCTGTTGGAAGCTCTTGTAGTGCGGGTCGAACACGTTCATCGGCATCTGCACGGCATCCCACGGATAGCCGTAGGCCAGCATCTTCAGGTGCAGCATCGGGTCGCGATGGCCGGTGAAGCCGATGAAGCGGACCTTGCCCTGCTTCTTCGCCAGGTCCGCCGCCTCGATGCCGCCGCCCGGCGCGAAGATCATCTCCGGGTCCTTGTCGTAGACCACCTCGTGGAACTGCCACAGGTCGATCACGTCGGTACGCAGCCGCCTGAGGCTGTCTTCGAGATGCTGCATCGCCGTCTGCTTGTCGCGGCCGTGGTGTTTGGTCATCAGGAACGCCTTGGCCCGGTAGCCGTCCTGAAGGGCTCTGCCCATGTATTCCTCTGCCCGGCCGTCGTGATACTCCCACGCGTTGTCCAGGAAGGTCACGCCCATGTCGATGGCCTTGCGAATCAGACGGACGGATGCGTCCGCATCCCGCCCTCGCCCGGCGTGGTGGCCGCCCAGCCCAAGGATCGAGACGTTCACCCCGGTGTTGCCGAACGGCCGCGTGGGAACGCCCCCGCCGCCGGAGGCCGCCAGCGCCTGCGAAACGAGACTGCCGGCACAGATGCCGACCGCCGTGCTCCGGAGAAACCCTCGCCTGCTCAAGACATGCTCTGCCATGATGCCACCCCCTATTCGTTAATTCCGGTCCATTGTCGGCGCGGTGTGTGTACGCCGTGCCGGTTTGCCCCATTCTGGTGGCTGGTATCCAAAGCGGCAACAGGAAAAAACCTCATCCAATCTGCGACGACGCACGACGAATCTCGCGCGTGCACTTCACGCTTGTAGGCAGATCTTCACGGGGGCTCTGCAATCGACTTTGTCATTCCGACCAGAGCGCAGCGCAGTGGAGGAATCTGGCGGCGAATGAGACAAAAGCCTTGTCCTCGACCAGAGTTCTCCGTGCGGGCTTCGCCCCATTCGACTTCGCTCAGAGCCTGCCCTGAACGCCGTTGAAGGGGCAAGCTCTTGGTCGAAAAGACAAGATCCCTTCCTGGACTTGGCAGGAATCCACCTACAAACACGCCGTGCACCCAAATCTCGCCGCATCCAGCACAGAACTCGAAATCCCGGCGTCGGGACGGTACTCTTGGAGGAGAAGTCAGCGATCGATCGCTTCAGGCCGAAACGGTCTCCGTCTCGGCCGGAGTCTCCGATGCCACACCGGGTCGAGATCTTACATCCAAGACGGGTGGTCTGCGATCGATTTGACCGACCGTTCTCGGGACGACGGCACCCTTGAGCCACCTGGCTGTGAAGCGGGATCGCATATGTGACAGATAGCTGCCCATGAACGATTCCCAGTCCCCTTCGCTACGCCGCCAGTGCCGACACAACTGGTCCAGATCGTGGACCGCCACACCAAACAACGGGAAGCCCAACCTCATCTTCTCGAGATCGATCACCGCTGAATCGAATCGAGGCGTCGCACCGCCAATCGAGCGGCGGGTATCGGGTTTGACAAAGATGTGTTTGGCGTACAAAGAGCTATGCCGCAGGGAATGGGCGTGCATCCGGCTTACCGTCGCCGCTACCGAGGCCAGCAATGCCGCGCGACAGCGGACATCGTCCTCGGCCAGCGCATCGAGGCAGTCCTCCAACGGCTGATACCCGTCCAGCGCACGCGTAATCAGGATGGCCTGCCACTGCCCGCAGCGGCGCCGATGGCCGTACAGGACGAGGTCGGGGCACGGAATCTGATTTGCCTTCAGGCGGCAGATGTTCCTGTACTCCCGGTAGGTGGTGGGAAGACCGTCAATGGGATGGAACAACGACTTGAAGTTGTGGTTCTGCTGCCGCTTGACGAACACCGCACAACAGCCCCCGTCGGGCCTTTTCAACAGGTGCCTGGACACCCCGCTCCAGCCGTTCCGGCGGTGGTTGGGCGCCTCGAACCAGTCCAGATTGAGATCCCAGAGAGAATCGAACGTGTTGAGTCCATTGTGCGACAGAAGCTCTCTGTCGCCGTGGGAAACCACCCATCTGTCGCTCACGCTCGCCCCCCTTTCCGCAGGACGTAGAGCCGCCACATGGAGTAGAGTTTGAGGAAATCGATGTGGCCTTGCATCTCGAATCCGGCCTGCCGGAATTCCTCCTCGACCATCCGCCGGGGCACGACGCCGCGATTCTGCCGACTGCCTCGCGATTGTCGCAAATCCCTCTTGATCCGGCGGAATGCCTGGTAGTTGCCGTCGACCCACAGAGAGACGCAGACCGTGTCCCGCGTGATACGGTGGAATTCCTTCAGCAGGGCCAGCCGGTGCGACGGATCGATGATGTGATGCAGCAAACGCATACAGAAGACGCTGTCCACGGAGTTGTCGTCGAGCCCGGTCTCAAAGGCCGAGCACTGGAAGCACTCCACACGCCGGACGAGTTCCGCAGGCTGCATTTTGCGGGCCACCTGGATCATTTCCTCGCTGTAGTCGGCGGCCAGAATCCGGCGCTGGGGGTTCTCCGCCAGCAGCGGCCAGAACCGGCCGGCCCCACAGGGGAGATCCAGCACAACCTCGGGCTGCCCGGCCAAGGCCAGGGCCCGACGGGCCATCGCCTGCTCGCGCCACGTGGTCAACTGGCGGAGGAGCCCCCGGCGATGCTTGCGGAAGTAGTGCTGGGCATGGTCACAATCGTACTTGTCCGAGAATTGCAGGTGGATCGCCTCGGGCGAACAGGTGTCTTCCATGAGCGATTTGGACCTCGTCATTCTCCATTCACTGGCCAACCGTCTTTCCTGCAGAAAGCCGGATCGGTCTACAGAACGCGTCCCCGGTCGTCACATCCAACTGGTCTTCTTTTATCGAGCGGACCTGAAGAGAACCTGAAGAAACGCCCATTTTTCGAGAAACAGGGGATGTGTTCCTGCGCAATCCGCCGCAACGGCGCAGAAATCCGACCTGCCAAACTTGACATCCACCCAGCTCCGCAGGCCATGGCAGAATCGAGAATGACTGGATGGCGTGAAGGACAAACACCGCCTTGGCGCCTGTCCGCTTACCATCGCGGCAGACGCACGGAGACTGCTGTACCGGCCTGGGGATTCGACGTGATCTCGACATCCCCCTTGTGCCGGCGGGCAATCTCTCGGGCGATCGCCAAACCGAGCCCGCTGCCTCCGAAATCCTGAGAACGCGAGGAGTCCACGCGATAGAAACGATCGAACAGATGCACCAGCGCGTCGTTGGGGATGCATCCACCCTCATCGTGAACGGAGACGACCACTTCGCCGTCGGATC
>JAAYBA010000186.1 GCA_012719085.1 Planctomycetota bacterium | reverse complement strand
AGGATCGCAACGGCGCAGCTCATCAAGGACGCCGTGGTGCTGGCCTCCTGCTATGTGTTCCTGCTGTTCCTGCTGGAACTGTGCGTGGTGTACGAACCCATCCACGGCAAGATCCGCGTCCTTATAATGTTTGTCCTGCTTCTGTACCTGTTCCTGCCTCTGATCCTGGCGGTGACTCTGGCGGTTCCGTCGCTGCATTTATACAGCCCTCTTGGCTTCCTTGCCGACTTCGTGAGTTTCGCAACTCCGCGACGCGCCGACTTCTGGATGGCCATTCTCGGCGTGAACGTCGCGCTCGGAGTCGTCCCCGCGCTGGCGATTCGACGGCAATACATGCAGATCCTCGCGCTGCGACGAACCATGTAGCAGTTGCCTGCGACCGTCGGCGTCAGCCGAAGTGCAGCTCGACGATGTCCCTGTCGTGCAGGACGTGGGTGAGATGGACGTTCTGCCCGTCGTAAACGCCGGTACCCCAGCACTTGGCGCTCTTGAGCTTCTCGGCCAGCTCGCGATGGATCGTCCGCGCCAGGTCGTGCACGGTCGCCCCGGCCGGCAGCGTGAACGGGTCGTTCATATCGGCCGGCTTGCCCGGCGGCTTCGCGTACACGCGAATGATCTCGAGCGTGTCGAACAGGTACTTCCGGAAGGCATCCAGTCCCTCGCCCGTCTCCGTCGAGATCGTCACGAACTCCAGCGGATGCTCGCACGATCTCTTCGCCAGCTCCAGCGCCCCATCGGCCGCGATGTCGGCCTTGGTGCACAGGCAAAACGCCTTGCGCCCCAAAACGTTGCCCCCTCGACCTTGCTCGGGGCAGGCCTGGTCGTCCACCGCCGGCGTCTCCGCGCCGGCCAGCAGCTTGCGCGTCTCCAGGAAGTCGAGCAGGATCAGCAGTTGTTCCTCCACGTCCTGCGACAGGTCCACGACGATCGCGATCAGGTCGCAGTTGCGATAGGTGCCCACCTGGCCCGGCGCGATGTAGTCGGCGGTGATCGGCGGCATGTCCACGAGCTGGATCTGCACGTCTTCGTATTTGACCATGCCCGGCACCGGCGCGTGCGTGGCGAAGGGGAAGTCCGCCACAGTGACCTTCGCGTTGGTCAGCGCCGCGAGGATGGCGCTCTTGCCGGTGTTCGGCGTCCCCAGCAGGACCACCTGTCCGGCCCCCGTGGGCGGCACGTGGAAGACGTCCACGTGCTTGCCGCCCTTCTTCGGCTGCGTGGCCGCATCCTTGAGCTGGCTGAGCTTGCGCTTCAGGTCTGCCTGAAGGTGCTCGGTCCCCTTGTGCTTGGGCATTACCGCCAGCATCTCCTCCAGCGCGAGGATCTTCTCCTCGTTCGTCGAAGCACTGCGGTACCACTCTTCCGCCTTGAAATAATCCGGTGTCAGGTTCGCGGGCATAGAGACAACGCTCCGAAACCATGCTCTCTCGTGTATCACGTCGTTGACATTGTAGTGGGAACGAGCCGGAGAGAAAACCCCGTTCTTCAAGACACGAACCGAGCGATCGCGCCCGGATGAGACAGTCCTCATTGTGCCAAAGAGCCGGCGAGGTAATAGGCCTGGATGGCCTTCATCGTCTCTTGCGGATAGTCGGTGGCGAAACTGGCGCAGCCGAGGTCGAGGAGCCGGTGATAGGTCTCGGGCCGGTCGCCCTGCGTCCAGCAGAGCGTCTGGAAGAGAATCCCATGGCGACGCAGTTCTTCGCCGGTCCTTCTCAGAAACGCCTCACCGGGCGAGATGACGCCGGCCTCGTCGATCTGAACGTGAATCTGAAGCTGATCGATATGGGCGAATCTCACCTGCCGCAATGCGGCCAGTCGTCCGGCCAGATCGTCCTCCTTGCCGCCCATCCAGTGCAGCGTCTTCGAACGCGGCGCCACCCGCTTCCACTCTTTCAACTCGTCGTACTTCGTCGAGGCCACGATCAGCCGGGGATGATATCCCAGCGTCTGTCCTGCCAGGACGTCGAAGTCGATCTGTTTGATGTCGATATAGAGCAGGCGATCGGGGTCCGCATCGAGCGCCTCCAGCATCCGCGCCAGGCTGATGATCCTCTGGCCGGCAAACAGTTCACCGCGAAATCTCCCAATATCAAGCTGCTGCGTCTGTGCGAAGGTCAGGTCCTTGATCCCCTTGCGTTTCAGTTCCTCCGAGGCATCCGGGAGGATCCGGGCGAAGTTGTTGTCGTGGAACGAAACGATGACCGCGTCGCGGGTCATGCGGAGATCCGCCTCCGGAACCATATGGAGTTTCCAGGCCATCTCGAACGACTCCAGCGATCCCTCCGGCCCGGCGTTCCCATAGCCCCGATGCGCCTGAACGATGACCTCCTCCAGCCGAATGTGATCCCGCACGTTCCAGGTGTCCGCCGGCGGCTGCGCATAGTACTCATCCAGCGCCTGCATCGCGAGATCGGGTCGGTCGGTGCCCAGGCCCGCCGTCCCCAGATCCAGAAGACGCCTGTAGTGATCGACCCTGTCGCCGTGTTCGCCGACGCCCCACGGCATGGTCTGGAACTCGATGCGCCGACGACGCAGTTCCTTGCCGGCCTTCCTCAAGTACTCTTCCGAGGGTGTCATCGCGCCATCTTCATTGAATCGGACGTGAATCTGAAGATGCGTGACGCCTTCGAAGTCCGATGCCCGGAGTGCGGCGAATCGTTCTTCAATGTCCTCGTCCGTCGCCTTGCCCAGCCCCATCCACAGCAGCGCCCCGGAAAGCGGCGCCATCTTGCGCCATCGCCGGGCCTCCTCGTCCTTGCCGGTTGCCAGCACGATCTGTTCGTGAAGCCCTTCGGTCGCCTTGGCCAGAAGCTCGAAATCGACATTCTTGACATCGATGTAAACCCGGCGCCAGCGATCCTGACGCAGCGCCTCACAGATCTCCTCCAGACTGACGATGCGCTGACCGACGAACGCGGCGCCGCGAAACGCCCCGATGTCGAGCCGTCGCGCCTCCGCATACGTCAGGTCTTCCAGCCCCTTCTTCTTCATCTTCTCGGAGGCATCCGGCAGAATCCGCACGAAATCCGCGTCGTGGAACATCATGATGACGCCGTCTTTGGTGGTTCGGACGTCCACCTCCGGGGTCCCGCCCATGCGCCAGGTCAATTCGAGCGCCTCCATGGTGTTCTCCGGCGCCAGATACCCCGCGCCGCGATGCGCGATCACCGTGACCGACTCGCGCGGCATATTCCGAATGTTCCATTGCGGTTCATCCGCACCGAGAAGCCCCGCACCCATCAGGCCCAACGAAAGAAAGACTCCGGCCCACCATACACTCGTTCTCTGCATCATGTCCTATTCCATGGATTCTGTTCTGAAGGAAGGATAGACGATAGGGCACACCGTGAATGAGGCATCATCGCGCCTGATGGCTGATTCACAATGTGCCGCCTGACCTTGTGTTCCGCCCCCGTGGCGATGGCACCTGCCCATCGCACCCATCACCGCCAGCATCTCCTCCAGCGCGAGGAGCTTCTCGGCGTTCGTCGAAGCGCTGCAGCACCACTCTTCCGCCTTATGGTAATCTGGTGTCAAATTCGCGGGCATAGCTGTACAAAGTAAGAGGTGGGAATGGGAAAGTCAAACGGTTCGCTCAGCCCGTTCGTGCATCCCCTTTGCCGTGGGGGCCTGCCCGCACCCTCCGTCGCCTGCCGAAATTGGGTTCGTTTCGCACGACGGTTCCTCCGCCGCCACATCCCCCTTGTTCCGTAGCGAGGGCGTCCCGCCCTTGTCTCCTTGTCCTGTGGCGAGGGCGTCCCGCCCTTGTTCTCTCCCCACCGTTGCGTTCGCAGCGAGCCTGCCCTCGCGAACGCGGGGGCCGCAAGGCGTCATCTTCCCAAGCTCCAAGTCTGAAGTCTCCAGTGTGAAGCCGGAACCATCGCCCGACACATCGCAGGCCGCACTTGAGACTCGACACCGCAAACCTGAGGCGGCCTCCGGCGTCGCGTCCGCGCCAAACGAAGCCAATTGACCCGCCGTCACGCGCGCCTGCCGCTCCTTGCGCAGCGCCGCCATCGTCCGGTACAGGCTGTTTTCGATCCGCCGCTCGTAGACCAGCAGCCGGTCCAGGATCTGGGAGCGGGCGAAGTCCGTCATCACCACCTGCCCCAGGACCACCTCGTCCTCGCCCGGACCGGGCTTGATCGGCAGTCCATGTTTGGGCCAGAGCACGATGTCGTCGGCGTTCTCGCGATAGACCGTGGCGAAGACCGCGCTCTGGAGCCGCTCGGCCCGCCGAAGCCGCCAGGCCAGGCCCGCCGCCCGCTCGGCCAGCATCGTTTCGACCGCACCCACCGGCGCCAGCTCCTCCAGCATCCGGTCCCGGTAGCCCTCAAATTCCGCCGGGTCTTCCCCCTTGATGACCACCTGCTCGGCCAACAGCCCATGCTTGGCGGCATTCTGTGACGCCGCCGCCTTGCCTTCCGGCGTACGCGGCCCCGTGGACTTCTGCGCGTTCGACCGATTGGCTCGGATCTGAGCAACACTCGCCATGATGCATCCTCCATATTCTTCAATTACTGCTGACCTGTTCACCTTTCATTCTCTAACTACCATACTACAATGCCACTTCTCCTACCAGCAAACCACGTGCCACCGCGAAGCCCTTTTGCGTCCCGGAGGGAGCGGCTACAAGCCCTTGCCGCGTAGGAAGTTACGTGCGGTGAATCGTGGATGGCGCGAACCTCGTCGCTACGCCCCATCAGCCTGCCACAATGGCAGCCCAGCCGGACCGTCCGCGTAGGGTAGGCCGTGCCCACCGTCCCTGGAAGAGCACCGCCGAAGCCCGCCATGCGCGGACGCGGGCGGATAAGCTCTTCTCCGAGAAGCAGTCAGGCGGGTACGAAAGATGTGCCGGAAGACACCAGTTCAGCCCCCCGTAACTTGCATCTCAAAGGTTGACCCTCTTTATTCCTAAGCTATTTTTCGATAAGGAGTTACGCGAGTATGCTGAGAAAATGTACCTGACACCTTTAATTCACTCTCTGAGAAAATGTACCTGACACCTTTAATTCACTCTGAGAAAATGTACCTGACACCTTTAATTCACTCAATTGACTACAGCGTCTCGTTCTCATAGTCTTCAAATGCAGCCGAGAGTTTCGCCTGCAGTTGGTTCTTATCTACTCGCATCTCGGAAGGTGCATCTGTGAATTCACTGAGGAACTGAAGCAATTCCTCGTGTGACGCCGAGGTCGTTCCGTTCTCACGACGCCAAACAAAGTCCCTCTTTCTCGAAATGATGACTCGTTCGCTGTTGCAGGCTGCCACATGATTGACGAAAGCAACGCGCTGCTTCGCCACAGGCGTCACTTTCTGAAGTGCATCGTAATTCAGAACCAAGCATGCCTTCGCACTCATCGGGAAGAAGATATCCGCATCAGGATTGTGCGGCCATCGCCAGTTCGACACATGATTAGGCGATCTCGCTGTTGGCAGAATGGGACAGTCGGAAACGACGTACTCGGCATCAGATGCGACGTCGGTTATCTCAAGGTTCATTGTCATTTCCGAGAAAATGGGAGTCAAGATCATCACCAATTCGAGCATGAACTGAACATGATGTGTCGTCGGAATATCGACTGTAATCTCCAGTGTATCGCGTGCATGCAACGCATCCTCATATCGAAGATTCAGATGCGTGCCTGTCTGCTCGCAACACCTCCTCATGATGGAGTTCCATCGTTCCTCATCTGCGTGGAGGAACTCACTAGTGGCCTGTGCGCCAAGTTTGTACACGCTTTGAAGCATTGTCCTCAGCGTGGGTCCTCTCGAGTACATGAGAGCCAAGAACTCAACAAGAGCAGCCCAGTCTTTGCTCCCACACTTGGGAAACGTCCGTTGCACAAGTATGTTCTGAATGATCGGCTCCGCTCTTCCCTCGACTATGCCCAAAACTTGCTGTTCAATGCAATCTGGCGGTATCCCTCCTGTTGTTTCCACCGAGTAGTAGTCTGTCTCACACGCTGCGTTCACAGTATTCGTCCGATAGGATTTCCTATTCGTACGGTCCAACACCCAGACTTTGTCTCCCTCAGAGAATCTCTTCAGCAAGAGTCTCGGCAGGATGTGATGGCGTCTCGCAAGGTTCTTTTCCTGGTTACTCATCCGCACCCCTGCGTCAATGTTCCGAAATCCATGGGGAGAATTCCGGCTGAGGGGCCTTCCAGGGTCAGCCGTTAGGATAAGCTTTAACGGCTCACTTCGCCCAACATTTGGACGGGCCCAACCATTCAACCAACTCATTTCGACCTCGCCGGACTCGTCCCACAAGCCGGCAACGCACATCCCGAAGCGGGGAAGTTTCAGATTCCAGGTACCAGATTCCAGGCAGCCATGCAAGCCAAAGACTCGTAATTCGAGTATCGACAGCCGCTGTCCGGTGTCGTTCCGGAAAGCCGAAACAGATTCAACAGTTGGAGCCCCGATGACCGAAACGCTGCCGCCCTCGGGACGCAAGGGCAAGATGCCCTCGCCACGAAGTCATGTAGGGTGTGCATTGCACACCATCGGTCCGCCACATGGACAGGCGCAGCCGCCGAGGCTCGAAGGCAGATGAACCCGCTGAGGCGCACAAGAGCAGAGCAAGCGGTGTGCGATGCACACCCTACGAGACTATTCCGTTCCGTCCGCCATTTGGCCTGACACAACTATCCGACCTCGCCATACTCATCCGACAAGGCGGAACCGCACACGCCGAGGCGGGGAGGTTTCAGATTCCAGGTACCAGATTCCAGGCAGCCATGCAAGCCAAAGACTCGTAATCCGAATATCGACAGCCCTGTCCGGTGTCGTTCCGGAAATCCGAAACAGATTCAACAGTTGGAGCCCCGATGACCGAAACGCTGCTTCCCTCGGGATGGGGGCCTCTTGCCACCTCTTCCATCTTTCCGGCGGGCAATACCACGGAGGGCGGGACGCCCTCGGGACGAAGGACGGCGCTCGACCGGTCCGAGTCGGTCTGCGCATAAAGAAACCGGGCGACAACTCCTCTGCCGCATGTCCGTAAGGGTGTCGAGAGCGCCCTACGGCGTCGCTGCAGACGAGTTGCCGCCCGGAACAGAGTCTACCGCATCGTTACTGGGCGACCTTCTCGGCGACGAGGTCGCCGACTTCGCTGGTGGAGAAGCCCATGCGTCCGGCGGCCAGGCTCTTGAGCTTGTTGGCGGTGACGTACATGACGGCCTTCTCGATGGCGTCAGCGGCCTTCT
>JAAYBA010000185.1 GCA_012719085.1 Planctomycetota bacterium | reverse complement strand
TCGCACAGGAACCCCACAGTCCAGATGCTCCGTCCTTCCCTGAGACCGTTGGCCAGCGAGTAGAGGAGCGCCTGGCCCAGGAATTGGCCATCGCCCAGGAACTCTTCGCCCAGACGGACGTGAAGGGGTTGCTGCACCTGCTCGAGACCGGACTGGAGCCGACGAAGATCGCCATCGCAGGCTACCTGGCCCAGATCGGCGATGAGTCGGCCCTGCCGGCCTTGCAGAGACTGGCCGACCAGTGGCAGGGGCCTGCGGACGACAATCCGTTCCAACGGAGTGTCGAGCGAATCCGAAGCGTCGCTCCCGAAGAGAACCAGACGGACACCGAGGATCTGTCTACGACAGAGCCGCAGTTGCCGGCCGGCGGGGTCCCCGTGCCTGACGGTCCGCACATTGTGGTCCGTGTGACCGAGAAGGCCACCGGCCAGCCGATCCCGCGGGCGACCATCCAGGCCCGGATGGGCAGCGAGAGCAGGACGCACGCCGCCGACGATCGCGGCATGTTCGTCTTTGACCTGAGTGAATCGATTCCCGATTATGTGAGGATCACCACACCCCACGAGGGATACGTCTGCCAGGGCGTAACCCTTCAGGGCCTGAGCCGGGAGAAACTGCCAAAGACGGTCGAGTTCTCGCTTGAGAAGGGGATTGTCATTGGAGGCCTCGTCCAGGACGAGGAAGGCCGGCCCGTCGAAGGCGCCAGTGTCGAATCGTATATCGGCGAAGAGCAACAGTTTGACCGGCCCTGCGTCAGCGTGCGCATCGAATTGACGACAGACGCCGAGGGGCGATGGCGCGCGGGGGGTGTGCCGCGCGAGGTCAATCGCCTGTGGTTCAACGTCTACCATCCTCAGTTCGCCGACGGTGGCTTCGAGATGCCTGGAGACCTGAAGCTCGACGATCTGCGCGCCGAGCGGGCGGTCATGCTCCTTGATCGAGGCATCAGTGTGACCGGTCGCGTGATGGACCTGGCCGGCAAGCCCATCGCCGGCGCCGAGCTGCTGGCGGGCAGCGACTACTTCGCTCGCGATTGGACGCAGACCGACGAAGCGGGCCATTTCGCGTTCCGACACCTGCGCCCGCTGAACCAGTCCTTCCTGCTGACCGTCCAGGCCCCGGGGTTCGCACCCCAGCGGAGGGAACTGCCCTCGGTGAAGGACCTGGCGCCGGTGGACTTAGTCCTGGAGCCGGCTAGTCTCCTGATCGGCCGCGTCGTTGACTCGACGGGCAGAC
This sequence comes from Planctomycetota bacterium, assembly GCA_012719085.1. Taxonomy (GTDB): domain Bacteria; phylum Planctomycetota; class Phycisphaerae; order Sedimentisphaerales; family Anaerobacaceae; genus Anaerobaca. Next base: position 1,969 of record JAAYBA010000185.1, on the reverse strand, counting down.
CCATCGCGGATGCCTTCCTCTGCACGGAGGACTGGAACGGCTGGCGCACGGTCAAGTGGCAGGGCCGCACAGACTCCAACGGCATGTTCGTCTGGGATTACCCACCTCATGATGCGATCGCGATTCGTATCAGCAAATCGGGCTATAGAGAGTTCGAGAGGGAGGTTGTTGCCAACGATCGGGAGCAGACCTTCGTCCTGGTCCGGCCCACGACGATCAAGGGCTCGGTCACCGACAGCGAGACCGGCCGGACAGTCGATCGGTTCAAGCTGACCCCCGGCGCCCGTTGGCTCGGTGGTACCCGCGCCACATGGGAGACATCGGCAGGCTGGATCAAGTGGTTCACGGACGGGCGATACAGCTACACGTTCTCCGGCGACGCCGGCGCCTACGCGGTCCGCATCGAGGCCGACGGCTACCTGCCCGTTGAATCACCGTTCGTCGACGCCAACGAGTCGGAGGTCACCATCGACATCGCTCTGACCAAGGGGCAGGGTCTCTCCGGCTACGTGCTCGACGCCAACGCCGCACCGGTCGAGGGCGCCGAGGTCTTCTGGCACAAGACCATACTGATCCAGGACGGCCAAATAATGAGCAGGACACAACCCGGCTACGTGAAGACCGACAGTGAGGGACGTTTTGCGTTCAAGCCGGAGGAGCGGACGGACCCATTTGTGGCGATCAGCGATAAGGGCATCGGCTTTGCCTCCTATGAGGAGCTTGCTCATGACGGGGTCATCATGCTGACGCCTTGGGCTTGCGTCCAGGGCCAGTTGCGCATCGGCACGAGGCCGGGCGCGAACAGGCGATTGCAGTTGGACAGCCAGGAGCGGTTCCTGGGAAGTATCGCTCATTGCACAAATGAGACGTCGACGGATGAACAGGGTCGATTCGTGTTCGAGAGGGTCTATCCAGGGGAGTTCCACCTGTACAATCAGATGCATGAGGTTCTGCCTGGCCAGACTCTCGAACTGCACCTCGGTGGGACCGGGCGGACCGTGAAAGGCAGATTGGCCCTGTCGATCCCAGCGGATGTTCCCATCTGGCCCGATCTGTACCTTGCCACGATCCAAGAACCTGTGCCGTTCGAGAAGTTCCCCAAACCGTCGGGGTACGAACAAATGAGCCCGGACGAAATCGAGGCGTGGATGGAACGCTATGGCCAGACTGCCGAGGGAAGGGCCTACGCCGACTGGCTCGGCCAGATGTACCACCAGCCGAGCAGGAACCTCCGCGTCGAGATGGACGGCCGCTCTGCGTTTCATGTGGACAACGTTGAGCCGGGGGTCTATGCGCTGAAAGGCCTTATCCGGCCGACGCCCACACATGACAGCTCGCGGATCCATGAGATCATCGGGCGGCTCTGGCACGAGGTTGTGGTGCCGCCGTTCGCCGGCGACGCCGAGATGGATGTGCCGCTCGATCTCGGTACGCTGGCGGTCCTGCCGGGCGACCTGATGGTCGGGGACGCGGCTCCGGATTTCGATGTGCCTGCCTTCGGCCCGGGCCGCATCCGTCTGGCGGACCACCGGGGCAGGGTGCTCCTCGTGGCCTTCGCCGCTTGGGGCTATACGAAGCCCATCTCGCCGGGCGTGCATGACCTCAAGGATCTCTATCAGCGTTTCGGCGAGGACCCGCGGTATGCTCAGGTGAGCCTGCTGTTCTCCGGCAACCCGCTCGTGGACAAGAGGACCATCGACGAGGCGGGACTGGACTGGCCCCATGGCATGCTGAATGCGGCCAGCAGAGAAGAAACGGAGTATCGCATCACGACCCGGCATCCTATGCCCTGGACCGTTCTGATCGGTTCGCGCGGAGAGATCCTTGCCCTGGGGCTGCATGGCGAGGACCTGCAACAAGCCATCGAAGAAGCGTTGAAGACGGCCCCATAGCGCGGTCTTCGCGAGGGTCGTCGGTCCGCCGGCGGTGTTCAGACGCCGAAGATCAGGTCGAGCTGGCCGTGTTCGGG
>JAAYBA010000184.1 GCA_012719085.1 Planctomycetota bacterium | reverse complement strand
TCACATTCGGGCGGGGACGGTCCGGAGTCGTCCCAGTACGACTCTCCGTAGTACGAAGCGCCATCGAGCAACACGGGAATCCGGTTCGGACTGCGAACGTCGGCCATTCGCCAGATCCGCCTCTCCTTGGACTCCTCCACGTCGAGAATCCAGTTCCATCCCACGTGAGTACTGAGGCCGTAGCTGCTGTAGAACACCTCGCAGCCGTAGGGCGTCCACGGGGCGGTCGTCATCCCGCCGGTCCAGGCCACGAACGTTCCGCCGTTTATGAGCCCGTTCCCCTGGGAAACGAGATATTTGGTGGCCATGGGACAACAGACGATGCCCTCGCCCGCCTCCCGACCGGACAGGTTCCACAGCCCCCAGTAAGGACGGGTGTACGCCCCCGGGCCGTAAACGCCCCTCGGGACGCCCCAATCCGGCGACCAGAAACTCCCGCCATTGTCGTTGACGGACATGGCCATGAATGTGCCCCACTGGCGCAGGTTGGCCTGACAGACCACGGCCCGCGCCTGCTTCCGCGCCCGCTGCAACGCCGGCAGCAGCAGCGTCATCAGCATCGCGAGGACGGCGATCACGACCAGCAGCTCGATCAGGGTGAATGCCGTCTTCTTCATGGCCTCGACCTCGCTTGTAGGGGCGACGTCCGCCAGAGGCGGATCGCCCTCCCCCCCCGGCCAGGTCCGAGCTCCGGAGGGTGAATCTTTGATCCGCGCGCTCGGCCGCCTTGATGCTCTCCAACGCGCAGCTTGAGAACCGACCCTGCGCCCATGACATCCGGGCGAGGCATGCCTCGCCCCTACCGCGCCGGTGTTCCCGCCGTAGGGCGCAACGGTGACCACGCGTCCGGCCATTCGATACCCCAAGACGCTGCGCGTCGTTCCCAGCCATCGTGTGTCGCTTTGATCTGTATTGTCTGCGTTTGGGGCAGTCTTGTCAAGCGCGCAACCGCCGCGATTCGTCCTTCGCAAGGATGGGGAAAGGCCTGTTTGTGTCCGGAAGCTGGGCCTCGGGGTAGGGGCGATCCGCCTCTGGCGGACGTCGCCCCTTGTGAAGGGCTATGTCAAGGTCTCATCCGTGGATTCGGCGTTGCGCTGGGCCTTGTGCATGAGTTTGTAGACCCAGTCCTCGAGGTACATCGGATAGAGGTTGATCTTCTCCGTGGCCAGTTGCAGGCCCTTGCGGCTCATCCACGCCTTGATCTGGTCTTCGCATCCGGGCAATCGCTTGTGGATCTGCCGCCGGTAGAGCCGTTTGAGCATCTGCCGTCTCTTGTGGCGGACGTCGTCGGGCTTGTCCACGGCGCGAAAATACCGACGAACGGCCTCCACCGTCGTCTCCTGGCCCTTGCGGAAGTACGGGGCCAGCCGCTGCGGCACGTCGCTGCGCAGGGCGAACTCGTCGTCGATCGCGCCGAGGTGCGCCTCGGCCGGCTCGTAGTGCAGCAGGGGATCATAGAAGAAGACCGCCGGATGGTAATCCACACGATGCGCGCCGAGATAGATCGTGAACACGTCCAGCCCGCGCCCATTCTGATACAGCATGGGCGGGCCGTCGCCGATCAGGATGCTGAAGCAGAACTTGTTGAAATCCTTGCGATTGAAACCCACAATGTCGCGATGGACCTTGCGCAGCTTGGGCAGCCCGGCCCGCCGAACGTCGAAGATGAGCAATCGGGCGCGGGTCGTGTCCTGGGCGGCCCGCTCCATCGTCTCGACGGTATCGCGGATCGTGCCGGCGCCGGGCTGAACGATCTCGTAGCGTTTGAGCCGGGGGTCGCCGCCGATGCGTTCGGCCACATCGGTTCCGAGGATCGGATCGAGCGTCAGGATGTAGATCGTGTTCCGCCTGGCCCGATGGGTCAGGATGTCGTGCTTGTCGTCGATGATTTCCTGTCGCTCGATCACTGCCGTAAAGCCCTTATCAGCCGATATTTGGGAACCACCCCTCGTTTGTACGCCCATGGGAGGATGCCTGTTCGGGTCGCCCCTTGCGTCCGTTGCCGCGTGCCGGGGGCTGGGCGGCCTTAGAGGGGTCTTTCATCGTCAGGCTGATCCGCTGTTTGGCCAGATCGACCTCCAGGACGGTGACCATGACCTGCTGCTGGACCTTGACGACCTCGTTGGGGTCCTTGACGAATCGGTCGGCCAACTGGCTGATGTGCACGAGGCCGTCCTGGTGGACGCCGATATCGACGAAGGCCCCGAAGGCCGTGACGTTGGTGACGATGCCGGGCAGCCGCATTCCGGCCTGCACATCTTCGATCTTGTTGATCCCCTCGGCAAAGCGAAAGATCTCGAACTGGCGGCGTGGATCGCGTCCCGGCTTGGCCAGCTCCTGCAGGATGTCGTTCAGCGTCGGCAGCCCCACCGTCTCGGTAACGTACTCCTGCAGACGGATCTTCGTGCGCAGCGCGGCGTCCTTCATCAACGTCGCGACGGAACAGCCCAGGTTCGACGCCATCGAATCGACGACCCCGTAGCTCTCTGGATGCACGGCGCTGGCGTCGAGCGGATTGGCGGCGTCGCGGATCCGCAGGAAGCCCGCCGCCTGCTCGAAGGCCTTCTCGCCCAGACGCGGCACCTTCTTCAGCGCCTTGCGCGAATCGAACGGTCCATTCTCATTGCGGAAGCTGACGATGTTCTGCGCCAGTTGCGGGCCGAGTCCCGATACGTACTGGAGCAATTGCTTGCTGGCGGTGTTGACCTCGACGCCGACGTTGTTGACGCAACTGACGACCACATCGTCGAGGCCCTGCTTGAGCAGGGGCTGGTCCACGTCGTGCTGGTACTGGCCGACGCCGATGGCTTTCGGATCGATCTTGACCAGTTCGGCGAGCGGGTCCATCAGGCGGCGTCCGATGGACACGGCGCCGCGCACCGTCAGGTCCTCGTCGGGGAACTCCTCGCGGGCGACGTCCGAGGCCGAGTAGACCGATGCACCGCTCTCGTTGACCATGACGACGGGCGTGTTGCGGGCGAGCGGGATGTTGCGGACGTAGGCCTCGGTCTCGCGGCCGGCGGTGCCATTGCCGATGGCGATGATCTCGATATCGAACTTCTCGCACAGGGTTGCGAACCTGGCGGCATCGGCGGCGGCGCGGGCGTCACCGGTGTGTGGATAGATCACGTCGGAATGCTTCAACTGGCCCTGGCGGTCGAGGCAGACGACCTTGCAGCCGGTGCGAAAGCCCGGATCGATCGCCAGGACGTTCTTGCGGCCCAGAGGCGAGGCCAGCAACAACTGGCGAAGGTTCTCGGCGAACACGCGGATTGCCTCCTGGTCCGCCCGCATCTTGGCCGACGCGAGGATCTCCGTCTCCATCGACGGCGCCAGGAGCCTCTTGTAGCTGTCCGCCAACGCCTCTTTGACGACGGCCGAACTCTTTGAAGGCCCTTCGATGAACAGCCCTTCGAGAATGCGATGCGCCTGATCCTCCGGGGCGACGACCTGGAGCCGCAGGACCCCTTCCCGCCGGCCCCTTCGCATCGCGAGAATCCGGTGCGACGGCGCCTTGGCCACGGGCTCTTCCCATTCGAAGTAGTCCTCGTACTTGCGGCCTTCCTCTTCCTTGCCGGGCACGACCTGGGACTTGAGCAGACCCTTCGTGTTGAACAGCTCGCGCATCTGCGCCCGGGCCTGCTGGTCTTCGTTGATCCACTCAGCGATGATGTCCCTGGCTCCCGCCAGCGCATCGTCGACCGATTCGACCCCCTTGGCAGCGTCGACGAACGCCTGTGCCTCCGCGGCCGGGTCCACCGCCGGGTCCTGGGCGTAGATCAGCTCGGCCAGGGGCTCCAGGCCCTTCTCTTTGGCGATGGTCGCCCGCGTCCGGCGCTTGGGCTTGTACGGCAGATAGAGGTCCTCCAGCGAGGCCATGGTCTCGGCTGCGAGGATGTCTTTGTTCAACTCCTCGGTCAGCAGCCCGCGCTCGGTGAGCGACTTGAGGATGGCGTCGCGCCGGTCGTCGAGGTCCTTCAACTGGCCCAGCCGGTCGCGGATCGCGGTGACGGCCACCTCATCGAGGCTGCCTGTCGCCTCTTTGCGATAGCGAGAGATGAACGGAACGGTGGACCCTTCCTCCAGCAGGCCGGCGGTCGCGGCCACCTGGCCCGGCCTCAGAGACAGCTCCGAGGCGATGCGTGCGATATGTGCCTGATTCAACGATCGATCCTTCTCATGCGAATTTCAAACACCCTGCGCCCCAGCGGCGCCGATGCTCCGAGACTATATCCCGTTGGTGCCGCTGTTTCAAGGACGCTTACTGTTGGGGAGCGTTACAAGTCCGGCCGAGATTCTGCTCTTGCGAACACACTACGCACCGGATCAGATGTCGGGCGAAGTGAGCCCTTCCTGGATGGCGTACTTGGTCAGTTGGGCCACGTTGTCGATGTCGAGCTTGTTCATGATGCGCAGGCGATGGGCCTCGACCGTTTTGGGACTGATGTGCAACTGAAGGGCGATCTGCCGGGTCGTCCTGCCCTCGGCCATGAGCTGGAGCACCTCCCGCTCGCGCTGGGTCAACACGGAAGATGTCGATGGCGCTCCGGCGGCCGCGCCGCCGAGGAGGTCCTCGACGATCACATCTCCGATCGACGGGCTCACATAGGTCCTGCCGGCGGCGACGGTGCGAATCGCTGTAACCAGTTCGTCGTACTCGCAATCCTTGAGCAGATACCCTCTCGCCCCGGCTCGGAACATCTCGATGACGAACTGCCTCGATGAGTGCATCGACAGGGCAATGACCTTCATCTCGGGCGATTCGCCGATGATTCGACGCGTGGCTTCGACGCCGTTCAGATCGGGCATGCTGATATCCGTAATCAGGATGTCGGGACGGAGCGTGCGGACCAATTCGACCGCATCACCGCCGCGAGAGGTCTGGCCGACGACCTCGATGTCGTCCTCCTGCTGGATCGCCCTGCTGAGCCCCTGCCGAACGATCGCGTGGTCATCGGCCAACACGATCCGAATGCCTTTGGCTGCCATCCCTTACTCGCTTTCGCGCTCGATACACCCCCTGTTGCAACCGGGACTTCCTTGCAGGTAATCCTACTGGGCCCACAGCACGATGTCAACCCCGCTGCCGGCCTGCCAGCGGCCCGGCACGACACAGAATGCGGCCCAAGGCAAATGCCGGAACACGCGCCCCCGGCAATCACGTATCTGGTGTGGGTATTTGCTGGCTGCGCTGCGGAATGCCGGAACAGCCCCACGCTTCCGCATGCGGCTCTCAATCGGGATCCTTCGGTGTCGGGGATGTTGGAGACCAATCGCCATGAACATTCTGATGATGACCAATACGTTCACGCCGTTCGTCGGGGGGGTATCGCGATCGGTCACGGCGTTTTCGGAGGAATTGCGGAAGATGGGCCACCGTGTCGTGGTCGTCGCGCCGGAGTTTGAGAACATGCCCGAATCGGAGTGCGACGTGATTCGTATCCCGGCGATCCAGCATTTCAACGGCAGCGATTTCGCACTGGTCCTGCCCATTCCGGGCTATCTTTCGACCCATCTGGAGCGATTCAAGCCGGACATCGTCCATTCGCACCATCCACACCTCCTCGGCGGCGCCGCCGTCCGCATCGCCGGTCGATTCGACTGCCCGCTCGTCTTCACGTACCACACGATGTACGAACACTATCTGCACTACGTCCCGACCGAAGCCAAGCGATTGCGCCGGTTCGTCATCAACCTCGTGACCGGATACTGTGACCTGTGCGACCACGTCATCGCGCCGAGCCGTTCGGTGGTCGAGATTCTGCGAGAGCGAGGCGTCGAGACGCCCATCGACGTTGTCCCGACAGGAGTCGATATCGAGCGCTTCAAAGAAGGCGATGGATGCGCGTTCCGCCGATCGCATCGGATTCCGGAGAATGCGTTCGTCGCCGGATACGTGGGGCGTCTGGCTCCGGAAAAAAACCTGTCCTTTCTTGCGGAGGCGGTC
>JAAYBA010000183.1 GCA_012719085.1 Planctomycetota bacterium | reverse complement strand
GCCAGGCGGCAATCGAGGTTCACGTCGGCGACGACGAAGTCGAAGTAGTTCGTGTTCGACGCGAGCACGTCGCCCAGGGGATCGCGAATCTCGCAGGGCAGCCCGGCAATGGCCCCGACGAAGTGGGCCCGGCAGGAATAGGCCCAGTACGCCTGCATCAGGCCGCCGTGGTACATTGAGGAGAACACAATCAGGTCGGGTTTGGCCTTGGCATATTTTAGACGCAGCTCATCGAAATTCAGGTCGAAGCAGATCGCGAACGCCACGCGTCCGAAGTCGCATTCGAAGACTGGTGCCTCGCGTCCGCAGAGGATGCCGCTCTCGGTGGTCTCTTCGATCACCACGTGGTTCTTGTTGTAGGTGCCCACGATCCGGCCGTCGCGCCCGATCAGGACGCTGGAGTTGCGCCACGTGCCGTCGTCCATTTCTCTTGCAGCCGAGTAGACGATATAGCAGTGGTTCTCTTTGGCGACCTGGGCGAAAAAGTCGCGAATCTGGTCCTTGCGAGCACGGTAATAGGCCAGACGCTTGTCTCCGGACAGGCCGCCCGCGCGGTCGCACGCCTCGGGCACGACGATCAGGTCGGGCTGATCCGGCAGCACCTGCGCGAAGCGGCCCTTCCAATAGGCGATTACCCGTTCGACGATCCTCTGGGGCTCGGCGTTCGCATCGACCGACGGCGCCCGGGACCCCAGCGTGGCGATCCGCACGTGCGCACGTTTTTTGGGCGAAGCCTCTTCCTGGGTTTCCTGCGACAAGGCCGTCGACGTCAGGAGCAGGACCAAGGCGGAAACGATAAGAGAAGAGCGGGACGGTCTCATGATGTCACTCCGTATCGGTTGATCTTACTTGGGGACCCGACGGTCCTCGATGGGTGTCTGGGTCTCGATCTTGTTGTTCTCCAGGACAACGGGCCCGACGGTTTCGTCGATCTGGATTCCGACGTTTCGGTCCTGCGGGCGGTCGTCGCAGATCACGTTGTTGCGGAACACCAGGTCGTTGACCTCGCCACGGATGCGGATCTCGGCGCCGCCGTTGTTCTCGATCGTGTTTTCTTCGAGCCGGTTTCGATGCGGCGCCATGCCCGGCGACTCGTTGCGGAAGAAGACGCCGTGCTCTTTGTTCGCACGAACGACGTTACGCCGCAACAGATTGTCGGAGTCCTTGTGCCCGATGGAGATGCCGAACCGCCCGTTGTCTTCGAGGACGTTGTCCTCGAACAGGCCATGCCGAACCCGCCAGCACAGGAACAAGCCGTCCGTCCCGTTTCGCCTGGCGATGCAGCGTCGCACGGTGGGCCGCTGCGAGCCGCTGCCTGGGTGCAGCCCCAGATCGGCGTTGTCCTCGCTGAGACAGTCGCTCACGGTCACGTCGTTGGATTGCTGGAAGCTGATCCCGTCGCCGTGGTACCCGCGAATCGTGCAGCCCTGGATGACCATGCCATGCGAGCCGTAGAGGAAGATCCCGGCGCCTCGACAACCGTTCAGCGCGGCGTTCTTTGCTTTGTTGCCGTCGATGGTCACGTCCTCGATGCGGGCGCCCAGGGCATGATAGCCGCTGACCACGGGGAAGACCGTCGCAGCCCTGGCATAGTTGCCCACCATGCAATCGGCCATCAGCGGTTTGTCGATCGCGAACGTGTGACCCTTTTGTCCCGTGATGCGGGCGACCGTCGTGTGGAAGCCACCGGCGCGATCATCCCAGACGGCCACGCCGTAACCGACGGCGAACCCCTCCGGGGCCTCGACCGTAATCTGCTGCTCTCCGAAGTCGCCGTCCAGCACGAGGGCGGAAACGACGGCGGGGGCCTTCCGCAGAACAGTCTGTCCCTTGACGCCGCGAACGGTGACGTTGGGCCGCAGGTGGAGCGAATCGCGCATGAGGTATTCGCCCGCGCCGATCTCGACGAGACCGCCTCCGAGACCTGCGATGTAATCGACGGCCGCCTGGAGAACGCGGTTGTCGACGCCGATCAGATCGGCGTTCTCGCGGCCGACCGTGATGCGCGGCAACCGGTCCATCGCCGAGTGCATGGCCGTCGGAAGCTGCTGTTCCTCGGGTTGCGGCGAGAAATCCCGTCTCGCTTCGGCCGCCGTCAACGACACGGATATGGCCAGAGTGATGTTGAGGAACACGATGAACGAGATGAGTTCGCGAGCCATCGTCGATCTCCTTGCCGTTGCCGGCGTCCGTGTGGAGAGGGTTCCGAAGGGTGGACCCTCTGCGTGAGATTATCGAATACCTGACCGCGCCTGTCAACAACACCTTGACTTCGCACGCCCTCACGGGTAAACGATGCCTATGTATCTGGTTCGTAGTGTGCCCATAAGAGCTTGCCCCTTCAACTGCGTTCAGGGCAGGCTCTGAGCGGAGCCGAAGCATACATCCGCCGGGAATCGCGTCTTGCGTGACCAGCACGAACCTACCGCCTCACGGCGTCACTACAAACGGGGAGCAGCGCCATGATTGTAGACGAGCGAACGTTGGAGGAGATGCTCAGCGAGCCGTCCGAGGGCACGCGCGAAGTCCTCGCCCAAACGACGGGGGATTTCCTCGTTCTCGGCGCCGGGGGCAAGATGGGCCCGACGCTGGCGATGATGCTTCGCAAGGCGGTGCCCCGCCGGAAGGTGCTTGCGGTTTCGCGCTACAGCGACCGCAACGCCAAGGCCCGCATCGAGGAGCGCGGAATCGAGACGATCGAGGCCGACCTGCTCGACGAAGCGGCCTACGACGACCTGCCCGATGTGCCGAACGTCTTCTTTCTCGCGGGCATGAAATTCGGCGCCACCGGCAATCAGCCCCTGACGTGGGCGATGAACGTGCACGTCCCGGCCCTGGTGGCCCGGCGATACGCCCGGTCGCGGATCGTCGCCCTATCGACGGGCAACGTCTATCCGTTCACGGATGTCCACAGCGCCGGCTCGCGCGAGGAGGATGCCCCCTGCCCGGTCGGCGAGTACGCTCAATCGTGCCTGGGCCGTGAGCGGATGTTCCAGTACTTCTCGCAAGTCCACGGCACGGCTGTGACACTGATCCGGCTGAACTACGCCAACGAGCCCCGCTACGGGATTCTCGTGGACCTGACGAACAAGATCCTTCGCGATGAGCCTATCGACGTGACGATGGGATTCGTCAATGTGATCTGGCAGGGTGACGCCAACAACTACATCGCCCAATCGCTGAGCATCGCGACATGCCCGCCGGCGATCCTCAACGTCGCAGGTCCCGAGGTGATTCGCGTTCGCGATCTGGCGGAGCGGATCGGGAGGCGTCTGGGCAAGGAGCCGCGATTCGCGTCGCGCGAGGCGGCCACGGCGCTGCTGAGCGATTCGTCTTCGTGCGTGTCGCGGTTCGGCCCGCCCGCCACATCGCTCGATGAGATGATCTCACACGTCGTCGACTGGGTGGCCGCCGGAAGGGCGGTCCTGAACAAGCCGACGAAATACGATGTTCGCGATGGAAACTTCTGAAGGTCCTCGCCCATGATCGAATCGACCGTCTTGCAGAAACTTCGTTCCGGCTGCGTCATCCCTGCCCACCCGTTGGCCCTGGATGGACAAAACAAAGTGGATGCGCGTCGGCAGCGGGCCTTGACGCGATATTATCTCGCCGCCGGAGCGGGCGGTCTGGCCGTGGGCGTTCACACCACGCAGTTTGCCATCCACGATCCGAAGGTCGGGCTCTATCGCTCCGTCCTCGAACTGGCGGCCGAGACCGCCGGCGAAGCCGCCTGGAGCAGTCCCATCCTGATCGCGGGCATCCTGGGCAAGACCGAGCAGGCGGTTCGCGAAGCGCAGATCGCCATCGAGCTTGGCTATCACATCGGCCTGCTCTCCCTGACCGCGCTCAAGGGCAAGGCCATCGGCGAACTGATCGACCACGCCCGCTGCGTCTCGGAGGTGATTCCGGTCATGGGCTTCTATCTCCAGACGACGATCAGCGGGATGATCCTTCCCCAGGAATTCTGGCGCCGCTTCGTAGAGCTGCCGAACGTCGTGGGCGTCAAGATCGCGCCGTTTCATCGCTACCAGACGCTGGACGTCCTCGAAGCGGTCGCGATGTCAGGCCGGGCCGACGACATCGCCCTCTACACCGGAAACGACGACAACATCCTCGTCGATTTACTGACGCGGCACATGTTCCATGACGGCCGCTGCGAGGTGCCGCTGCAGATCGCAGGCGGGCTGCTCGGGCAGTGGGCCTGCTGGACGCGCCGGGCCGTCGAGCATCTGGAGACGATCAAGCAGATCCGCGAAGCGAACGGCCCCATCGAGCCTGAGATGCTCACGCTGGCGAGCCAGTTGACTCTGGCCAACAAAGCGATCTTCGACGCCGACAATGGCTTCGTCGGCTGCATTCCGGGCATCTCGTACGTCCTGATGCGCCAGGGACTGCTGGCCAACACCGCCTCGCTGGACCCGTCCGAGACGCTCTCGCTCGGACAGGCCGAGCGCATCGACGAGATCGTCCGCCGATACCCGCACCTGACCGACAACGAATTCGTACGGGCCAACGCCGACCAATGGTTGGCGTGAAGAACGGAGATCGCGAAATGAGAATGCACTGCCGAATCCTGTTCGTCACACTGCTCGTCTGTTTGTCACTTGGCTCTGTGGCCTGGTGTGCCGATGAGGTTGCTGTGCTGAGGGCGGGAACCGCCCGGGTGGATATCACCCCGGAGAAGCCCGTGCAGATGGCGGGTTACGCCAGCCGCAAGGACCTGTCCACATGCGTCCACGATCCGCTCTCGACCCGCGTCCTGGCCTTCGAGGCCGACGGCAAGCGCCTCGTGCTGATCTCGATGGACATCATCGGGTTCTATGAAGGCACGGCGGAGTACCTCCGCGAAGCACTGCTGGCGGAGTACAACCTCAAACCCTCAGAACTCTTCCTCTGCGCGATCCACACGCACAGCGCGCCGAGCCCGACCATCAACAAGGACAGAGGCCATCCGAACAACGTCGAGTACACCGAGAAACTTCGCGGCGACCTGATCGAAGCGGTCGGGCAGGCGCTCGGTCGGATGCAGCCGGCGGAGGTCGGCGTCGGGGTCGGCTCGTGCCCGGTAGGATCGAATCGGCGCGAGCTGCGGATCGACAAGGCCGGCGAAAGCTCCATCGTCCTGGGCCGCAACCCCAAGGGTCCGACCGACAAGGAAGTGCTCGTGATGAAGGTCAACGGACCTGACGGGACGCCGCTGGCAGTGGCGTTCGACTACGCGACCCATGCGACCTGCCTCGGACCGGGCAACTACGCGATCAGCGGCGACGTGCTGGGCTTGGCCGAGCAGTTCGTCGAGAGGATCCTCGGCATCGGCGTCATTGCGCCGGCCTTCGCCGGGGCTTCGGGCAACATCGATCCGTGGTTCCGCGTCCTGCCGGAGTTCAACACCGAGCCCGGCTGGGTGCCGGAGCCCGTGCTGCTCGGGACCTTCCTCGGCACGGAGGTCGTCCACATCTATCGCGCCATCGGCACAACCGCCACGCCATCGCGGATCGCCACCGCTCTGGTAGTCCTCGATCTACCCACCAAGCCCTCCGACTCCCTGGCGCAAGGTGGTGCATCCACCCGCCCGTTTGTTGTCACCGTCGCACGGCTGGGCGACGTCGCCTTCGTGGGGTTGGGCGGCGAAGTGCTCACCGAAATCGGTCTGGCGATCAAGGCGGGCTCGCCGTGCAAGCACACGTTCATCATCACGCACTGCAACGGCGCCGCCGGCTACCTCGCCCCGGCCGAGCTCCACGTCGAGGGCGGCTACGAAGTGCGCAGCAGCCGCTTCGCGCCACAAGCCGCCGCCGTCGTCGTCCGCGAATCCATCCGCCTGCTTCACGATCTGTGATCGCTTCCGCCACGCCAGCGCAAATCACTCCGGGGGTGTGCCGGTCGTGGCGATGCGCTCGATGGCCAGGGCCACGGGGGAGGGGGCTTCCTCGCCTCGCTGGGCGATGGAGGCGACGTCTTCGATGGTCTTGTGCAGGATTTCGCACGCGTGTTCGTAGCGGCACCCGGTCACCTGCGAGATCAGGCGCGTGCCGCGATCGATGAGCTTCTTGTTGCTGGGCGACAGCCAGACCATGGCGTTGCCGATGACGCGGCCCAGTCGCACCATCGTCGCGGTCGAAACGGTGTTGAGCACGAGCTTGATCGCCAGGTGCTCCCACAGCCGCAGGGGCGACGCCGGCAACTCGCACGCGAAGTGGAAGTGCTCGTCCACATCGAGCGTGCCCTTGCCCGGGCCGATCGTGATGGCCGCCGTCTTCCCGAACCGCATGGGCGCAGGATGGGCCCATTTTGCCTCGTCGCAAAGGCCGACGGCCACCATCGCCGAATCCGCCGCTTCCGTGCGCGACGCATCAGGCTCATTGCCGATGCGGAAGCGGTGAATCTCCGCGTTGTCGAGCTTCGGCGGGCTGGCCTGGATTTGCAGCGGGGCGTTCAACTGCCGGTAGGTTTCCGGCTTCCATCGCAGGCCGCGCGGCGCGCGCTGGAGCATCTGCTCCCAGGCCTGCTCGGTCGGGTGGTGCGGGTCCTTGACGAATGCCCACGACACGGGCAGATGCGCGTCGCCATCCTTGCGGAAGGGCGGCACCATGAACGTCGGCGATCGCTCGGTCGTATCGGTCAGGACATCCAGCAGGAGGCTGTCGGCGACGTAGGTCACCAGGCCGTGCTTTCGATAGATGGCCTCTTCGAACTGCGTCACGCGACGGAGGGTGTCCACCGCCGCCGGAGTTGACAGGTCGCTCAAGAGCTTTCGAAACAGCCGCGCGTATTCTTCCGGGGACCGCAGATCGGGCGCGAGCTGGGGCCGGCGGCTCTGAAGCCATCGGACAATGGCGGTCTCCAGCGCGGCGCCGACCACCAGCAGCTCGGCGGTCGTAGCCTGCATGCGGGTCGAGCCCATGACGGCCATCGGCCCGGTGGTCAGGTCGAGCTTTACGATGCGAGGCTCCTCGATGACCTGCCGGGATCGCTCGACGTGCTCGGCCAGCAGGGCGGTTGGGTTGTTGTAGACGAAGAAGACGTCCGCCCCCCGGTCGAGGCCCTCCCAAGCGGTGCCGATGACGAAGGGGGTCTCGCCGCCCTCGGTGATCGCGACAACCACGTCGCCGGCCTGCACGCCCGCCTCGCGGAGCTGATGCCGGCCGAAATCGGGAAAATCTTCAAAACCCTCTACTGCCTTGATCAGCGCGAAGTCGCCTCCGGCCATGACGCTGATGCACAGCGGCCACAGCTTCGTC
>JAAYBA010000182.1 GCA_012719085.1 Planctomycetota bacterium | reverse complement strand
GGCCCTACAGTCGCGACATCCTCGTTCAGGGCACCAAGGGAATCGTCCGCAAGTACCCCGAAGAGAAAGTGCACATCGAGGGCAAGACCCAGGGCCACGACTGGGAAGACCTCAGCAAGTACCGCAGCGCGGAGATGGACTACGACCATCCGCTGTGGAAGGCCATGCAGGAGAGGGCCAAGGGCGCCGGTCACGGCGGCATGGATTTCATCGAGGACTTCCGTCTGATCGAGGCGCTTCGGATGGGCCGTCCGACGGACATCGACGTCTACGACGCGGTGGCATGGTCCGCGGTGGTGGGGCTCTCGCAACAGTCCGTCGCCAAGAACGGCAGGCCGGTGGACTTCCCCGATTTCACGCGGGGACAGTGGAAGAACCCTCGCCAGCTTCACGTCATGGAGTTCAAGGGATAACGAGCGATTTCGAACCATGACGGATGGACGAAAGGTGTGCCGATGAAGATCAGTGCAAGCTATTGGATGTTCGAGGGGGGCTTGGAGGCGACGCTGCCTGTGGCCGATGCGATGGCGCAGGCCAAGGACCTGGGCTTCGACGCGATTGAGCTGGGCATTGCCAGCCAGGGCGTGCTGACGCACCAGACCACTGCGGCCCAATGCGAACAGATCGTAACCAAAGCCAAGGAGCTGGGGATCGAGATCGCCGGCGTCGCCAGTGGCGAGAGCTGGGGCAGTTCGCCGTCGGACGACGATCCGGCAGTCCGCGCCAGGATCATCGACTTCACGAAGAAGGCGCTGCAGGTGACCAAGTGGCTCGGGACCGACGCCTATCTGTTCGTGCCGGGCGCGGTGGACGTCTTCTTTCTCGAAAGCAGTCCCGTCGTGCCGTACGACGTCTGCTATGAGCGCGCAAAGGCCGCTGTCCTGCAACTGGTCCCGACGGCCGAGAAGCTCGGTGTCGCGCTCGCCATCGAGAACGTCTGGAACAAGTTTCTGCTCAGTCCGCTGGAGATGCGCGACTTCATCGACAGCTTCCAGTCGAAAGCTGTGGGGTCCTATTTCGATGTGGGCAACGTCCTGCTGACCGGCTATCCCGACCAGTGGATCCGGATCCTGGGCAAGCGAATCGCCCGCGTCCACGTCAAGGACTTCAAGAGGTCGGTCGGCACCGCGGAGGGGTTCGTCGATCTGCTGGAAGGTGACGTGGATTTCGAGGCGGTCAAGGCGGCGCTGAACGAGATCGGCTATGACGGCTACGTGACCGCCGAGATGCTCCCGTACCAGCCGGGCCGCCCGCAGAAGACGGCCGCCGCGATGAAGAAGATCTTCAAGTAGACCAATCCAATCGAAGGGGACAGCGCGATGACCAGAGTGGGCATCATCGGTTTGGGCTTCATGGGCAAGATGCACTTTCGCTGCTACCGGGCGCTGGCGGGCGTGAAGGTCGTGGCGATCTGTGACACCGACAAGGCCAAGTTCCGGGACACCGGCGGCACCGCTGGAAACATCCAGGGCGCCGAGGCGCCGCTGGATTTCACAGGGGTCGGCCTGTACGACGATTTCGACAAGATGCTGGCCGAGGCGAACCTCGACATCCTTTCCGTGACCCTGCCGACCTATCTGCACAAAGACTACGCCGTCAAGGCCCTCAATGCGGGCGCCAACGTCCTGTGTGAGAAGCCCCTGGCGATGAGCGTTGCCGACGGCGAGCAGATCGTCGCCGCCGCCGCCAAGAGTGGCAGGCGTCTCCAGGTCGGCCACTGCATCCGCTTCTGGCCCGAGTACGCCAAGACCAAGCAGATCATCGACTCGGGTGAATATGGCAGGGTGCTGGCGGCGACGTTCCAGCGGCTGAGCCTGACGCCGACGTGGTCGTGGGACAACTGGCTGATGGACCCGGCCAAGAGCGGCTCAGCGGCCCTGGACCTGCACATCCACGATGCCGACTATGTGCAGTACGTCTTCGGGATGCCGAAGGCGGTTTTCAGCCGGGCTGCGGGCGGGCCGGCGGGCCAGTTCGATCATATCGTCACCCAGTACGTTTATGACAACGACTGCGTCGTGACGGCCGAAGGCGGCTGGGCCATGACGGGCGGCTTCGGGTTCGAGATGAGCTTCAACATCGTGCTCGAGAAGGCCACGATCAGCTATGACTGCACGCGTCAGCCGGCGTTCAAGGTGGCCCCGGCCGGCGGTGAGGCCTTCACCCCAGAGATCGCCCCCGGCGACGGCTACTCCAACGAGATCGAGCACTTCGTCAAGGCCGTGCGGGGCGAACGGGTCCCCGAGATCATCACGCCGGCCCAGTCGGTCGATTCGCTTCGGCTCGTGCTGGCGGAAAGGGAGTCGGCCGCGACGGGCCGCTGCGTCACGATCTAAACGCAATCCTGCAAAGTAGGGGACATCGCATGCTCCTGGCGCCAATCGACTGGGCCTGTATCTTCGCGTTCTTCGCTGTGTCTTTGATCGTCGGTCT
>JAAYBA010000181.1 GCA_012719085.1 Planctomycetota bacterium | reverse complement strand
GTGGCCCTGCGATACGGCCCGCTGATCTACAGTGCCGAAAGCGTCGATCAGAACCTGAACAACGTTCTGAGTCCGACGTCGGCCCTGACGGCGAAGTGGATGGACGATTTGCTCAGGGGCGTGATGGCGATCGAGGGCACATGGGCGGACGGCTCCGCTTTCCGCGCGATCCCCAACTACGCCAGGGACAATCGCGGCACCGGCGCCGTCGAGGACGGCCAGGACGGTCCCGGCCGTCGTGGGCGCGGTCGCCGTACGCTCAGTTCATCCGTCTGGTTAAAGGACCAGTGAGTCGTGCGCAGGTGGAATGCCGCAACCTGCTGCCGACAACAAATGCGTTGGAGGTCAGGAATGAACCGGAACGGACATGGAACGAGACGGCTGCCGTGTTGCGTGTTGACGACCATGATCCTGGGTGTGCCCATCGGATGGTCCCGGGCGATCCAGGCCCAGACCTCGGACGCCCAGGTGATCAAGCGCGTGCTGGATGCGCAGGATGCGGGAGAGAACCTGCTGAAGGCGGACGGCTGGAGGCCTTGGGGGAGAGGTTTTGTCCGGCAGGACGATACCTTCGTCTGCGACAATGAAGGGGATTCGCAAGCGCAGCGGGGCATCTCGCAGGTGGTGACGCTCGACCAGGAGGAGGCCGAGCCGATCGTCGCCGTCGCCTGGAGCAAGGCCGAAGGGGTGGGTGGCAGCCGCGACAGCGATTATTCGCTGTATCTCGATCTGACCTACCAGGACGGCACGCCGCTGTGGGGCCAGATCGATAGTTTCAACGTCGGCTCACATGACTGGGAGAAGGCCGAGGTGATGGTGTTCCCGGACAAGCCGGTCAAGTCGGTCGCCTTCTACATGCTCCTGCGCCGACATACTGGTCGAGCCCTCTTTCGCGGTGCCGAGCTGCGCGTCCTCAGTCCCCCGGCCGGCGCGATCCTGTTCGACGGAATGGTGATCGAGCCGACGGCACCCCAACGGGAGGGATTCCAGGTGCGCGACGTGGCCGCCGGGACGGATTTCGTTAGGCTCGAAGATTCCGCGCTCGATCTACAGCTCGAATGCCAGACCACGGAAGAAGACGGCGTCACGTTCTTTGACGTGGTTCTTTCCGATACGGCCGGAGGCGATCGCGCCGTGACCCTGATCTACGCGATCCCCGTCGCGGCCGAGCAATGCCGGTGGTTCCGCGACCCGCGGCACAGCATGTCCGTCGAGCCGGGACGCGAATACCTCAATGCCTCACGTTTCGCCGTTGGGGTCAACGGACAGTTGTCGCGATACCCCTTTGCGGCTGTCGCCAATGCAAGCGAGGCAACAGCGCTGGGGATCGACATGGCCTGGCCGGCCTTCTTCCGCGCCGGATACAACGCAGGGACCGAAGAGCTGTTTCTGGCCTGCGACATCGGCCTGACCCCCGAAAAGCCCACCGCCCGTCTGCGATTCTGCAAGTTCCATTTCGAGCCGGAATGGGGCTTCCGCGCAGCGCTCGAAGTCTACTACGAGGCTTTTCCCCGGCATTTCGTCCGGCGGGTCGCCGATCAGGGACTTTGGATGCCGTTTGCGAAGATCAGCGAAGTGAAGGGCTGGCAGGACTTCGGCTTCCGCTTCAAGGAAGGCAATAACGAGACCGCGTGGGACGACGAGCATGGCATTCTCACCTTTCGCTACACCGAACCGATGACGTGGTGGATGCGCATGCCGAGAGAGCTGCCCCGCACTCTGGACGCGGCCCTGGCGGAGGCGATGCGGCTCGCTCAGCAAGAGAATGACTCGCGTGCCCAGGCCCTGCTGACCAGCGGCTTTCACGATGAGCAGGGCCGATTCCCCGCTCGCCTGCTGAACCTGCCCTGGAACGACGGCGCCGTGTGGAGCATCAACTCCATGCCCAACGTGCGCGGCGAAGCGACGGATTTCAAGAACAAGTGGAACCCGACGCTGCGCGAGCGACTCTATGGCTCGCAGCGGACGGCCGATCTCGACGGCGAATACATCGACTCGAGCGAAGGATACGTCACCGACGAACTGAACTTCCGGCGCGACCACTTCGCCATCGCACAGACGCCTCTGACATTCTCGCCGACGGAGCACAAGCCGGCTATCTTCCGGGGATTGATCGCCTTCGAGTACGCCCGTGCTCTGGCCGATGACGTTCACGCGATGGAAAAGCTGATGATGGCCAACTCGACGCCGATCCAGCTCTGCTGGCTGGCCCCCCTGCTCGACGTCCTCGGCAGTGAGACCGACTGGAATCCCGCGGGGGTGTGGCGGCCCATGTCGGATGGTGATCTGCTGTATCGCCGGGCCCTTTGCAGAGGCAAACCCTACTGCTTCCTGATGAACACCGAGTTCGAGCGTTTCTCGCACGAGTTGGTCGCCAGGTACATGAAGCGCTGCCTGGCCTATGGCATGTTTCCGGGCTTCTTCAGCCACAACGCCTCGGAAGGACACTACTTCACGCGCCCGGAACTGTACGAAAGGGACCGCGATCTTTTCAGGAAATACGTGCCGCTGTGCAAGGCCGTCGCGGAGGCTGGCTGGGAGCCGATCCCACATGCCCGCTCGAATTGCGAGGACGTCTACGTCGAGCGATTCGGCCGGCAGTATCTGACCGTCTTCAACGACAGCGGCCGTTCCCAGGAAGTGACCATCACCGCAGAGATCGACGTCGCCGGCTCCACGCCTGACCTCGTCTCCGGGCGCAATATCGAATGGCGCAATAGCCAGACAACGATCACACTGGCGGCCGACGACGTCGCAGTCCTGCGGATCAGTAGTCCTTGAACCTCACGATCCAGTCGGGCCAGTCGCTCGCGGTAACACCTCCCGCCAGAGTCCAGGGTCCCGCGGTGTCAAAGGTCTTGTGCCACTTGAGCGTCCAGAGTTCCTTCAGGCCCACCTTGCGGGCCGAGGCATCCGCAAAGACACAACCGACGAATCCACCATGGCGGTTGATGCAGCATCGGGCCATGTCCTGATCCGTCCAGGCCTCGAACTCGTACGTCGCGGGGGCGGTTGTATGCTGAGGCCACAGGTCGAACCGCAAGGCGTCGATGAACAATGGGACATTGTTTGCATTCCTGACGTTGGTGAGGGTGCCCCAATAACTCTGGCTGCTGCCGGGATCCAGGGTCCGGCCCATCAGGAAGCCGTTGAACCCGTAGCTGCCGGCCACACCGTTCGGGCCGGCCTCATATCCTTCGTAGGGATCGCGGAAGATCCCCCAGGCATTGAAGATGTTCAGCGTGGGGGCGTTCACGCCATACTCATCCACAATCGGCTTGGTGGCCGTGGGGCAGAACCAGGTCTTGTTCTGTTTCCAGTCCCTCTGCGACTCGGGGAGTTGGTAGATCCACCACCAGGCACTGGCGCCGATCTCGCTCCAGAGTTTGCCGTCGTTGGCCTCGGCGTACATCGTGGACACCAGGCCCCACTGCCGTACATTCGCCAAGCACCCGATCATACGGGCCTGCTCGCGCACCCGTGCCAGCGCCGGCATCAGGATCGACATCAGCAGAGCGATAATGGCAATCACCACGAGAAGCTCGATCAGTGTAAAACCTCGATTCCTTCGCATCATGAAACTCCAATACAGTGCGTCCGATAGACAGCCCCATCCATCTTGCTTATGGATCGTAACCCAGCCGACCCCAGCAGGCCTTCTGGATCTGTTCGAGGTCGTGGTTGCCCGGCTGGGTGGTCAGGTCGCTGCCCTTCTGGGCCTCGGCCTCCTGCCAGGTCAACTGCGCCCATTCGATGGTCCGCGGGTCGGTCCAGCTATAGAACTCCGCGTGCCCGTCGGCATGTGAGGCGACCGTTCCTTTGCCATGCCGCATGGGAATCGGATTCCACCACCTGGGCAGATCGTAATATACGGCCCAGGCGGCATCGTAGTCCTCGCCGTAATCATCGATGAACACAACCCGCATGCCCGGCTGCTTGATGTCATGGATCCGTTTGCAGACCGGAGCGGTCGCCCCGAAGTCGTAGCCGTTCATCGCGTGAACGATGCTGTACGTCCGCATCTCGGTCTTGGCGGCCACGGGACAGCGGAACACCTTGATGTTCGGCGCATAGGCAAACAGCACGCCAGCCTTCAAGGCCTCGATCTGGTCTTCCACCGGCAATTCCACGGGCAACGTTCCCGGCGGCTTCCGGACCCAGCAGTCCGTGACCGCCCGATCCTCACTCGCCTGAGCCCGAGGCAACCTGCCTTCGTTGGCGTCGGCGTACATCAGCCAGGCGAGAACCAGGCTCTTGGTGTTGTTCAGGCACGCCGCACGCCGGCCCTGCTCCCGCGCACGCTGCAATGCAGGCATCAGAATCGACATGAGCAGAGCGATGATGGCGATCACGACCAGAAGCTCGATCAGTGTGAAGCCTCGACCTCGTCGCATCACAAAACTCCGTCGAAGCGGCGTCGATCAGCCCAAGGGAGGCAAGCCGTCCTGGCCCAGGTGCCACATCGCGAGCATATCAGAACGCCGCTGGGAATATGCACCACCGTCACCCCATTCGGGAACAGAAACGATCCGTCAGATGTGCCTGTCGATGTTCGTGTGCGCTCATCGTGAAGGCCTCCTTTCACGCGTCTGCTCTGGCGGAAGCATCGACCCTGTGCTGCCCATTGTAGGTCTTCGAGCCCACGAATTCAAGGGGGGTTTCCGGCACTGTCCGGAACGGAGTGTCGAAAGCCAACGGTCGGATTCGAACCGACAACCCCTGGTTTACAAAACCAGAGCTCTACCGTTGAGCTACGTTGGCGTCGTATTCGGCCGGGCGGGCCGGCCGGACGACGCAGTATATCGCCAGCCGGGATCGCCTTCAAGAGCAATTCGCCGCAGCGGTCCGTTCTCTGTTCGAAACACGCCCCGCCATTAATGCGAATTCCTTGACTTCCCAGGTGGCGTGTGGAATAATGCGCCGCATGGCCTTCCTTCGCGGGGATGGAGCCTGTCGCAATGATCAATCGGAACTGACGACAATCTTATCAGGAGTTATTCATGAGAAGAGCGATAAACCGA
Source organism: Planctomycetota bacterium (assembly GCA_012719085.1). Taxonomy (GTDB): domain Bacteria; phylum Planctomycetota; class Phycisphaerae; order Sedimentisphaerales; family Anaerobacaceae; genus Anaerobaca. Next base: position 23,048 of record JAAYBA010000181.1, on the reverse strand, counting down.
ACGAATCTGAGTCTTGCCGCCCTGACGATAGGCCTGACTGTTGTTCTTGTTCTCGGCACAAGCGGTTGTGGGCAGAAGGAGCCGGAAACACCCGATCCCAACAAACCCGCCGTCAGCAGCGGCGAGCCGGCGTCAACACTGTCCGAGACAGATGCTCTTGACAGCCTGGCGCCCCAGCCCGAGCCAAAGCCCGATGCGAATGCCGTGGTTGTTACCGTCAATGGCGAGCGAATCACCCAGGGCCGACTGGATCAGAACCTCAATAGGCAAATGAAAATGGCCGGGGCCCAACTGGGCAACCTGCCGCCAGCCTACCTTGAACAGTTCAAGAAGCAGATGAAACAGCGTATCCTCGATTCCCTGGTCGGCGAAACGCTCATCGATCAGCAGGTCAAAGCGGCCAATATCGAGGTGACGGAGGCCGAAGCGATGGCAGCGATCGAAGAACGCGTGGCCCAACAGAAACCACCGATCACCATCCAGGCCCTCCAGCAGATGGTGGAGTCCCAGGGCGAGAGCTTCGACGAGTTCAAACGGCAGTACCGGTTGAATCTGGCCAGGCAGGAACTCATGGAGACCCAGTGGACCGGCAAGATCGACGTCAACGATGCGGACGCCCAAACCTACTACGACGGACATCCCAAGGAATTCGAGACGGCCGAGCAAATCCAGGCCAGCCATATCCTGATCGCTCCCGACCCGAATAATCCCGATCCAAACGACGCAAAGGTTGCGGCCAGAACCAAGGCGGAGGAACTGCTCAAGCAGGTCCGCGACGGCGGCGATTTCGCCGAGTTGGCCAAGGCGAATTCAAGCTGTCCTTCCGCGGCCGGTGGCGGCGACCTGGGCCTGTTCGGTCGCGGTCAAATGGTCCCGCCGTTTGAGGAGGCTGCCTTTGCGCTGGAGCCGGGCGAGGTCAGCGATGTGGTTGAGACTCGCTTCGGCTATCACATCATCAAGGTCACGGACCATCAGGATTCTCAAAAGGTGCCGCTCGAGGAGGCCAAACAGGCGATCATGGAGCGGTTGATCGCGCAGAAGAAGCAGGAGGTTGTCCGCGGGTATCTCCAGGATCTCAAGGACAAGGCGACGATCGTCTATGCCGACGGTTTCGCGCCGGCCAGCGTCCGACCGGCACCGACAGCCCCGGCCATGAACTGAGTCATCCCTGCGACCTGATTGGACAGAGATCTCTCGGGGCCCCCTCACCGCGAGGCGGGCCCCGCTCTCGTCTGTCCCCCCACTCGAAGACGGCAATGCCCGCCTCAGGCGACCTTCACGGGGCGCCCTCAATCAATAGTACAGAAAAGGCCCGTCCGGTGCCGATATAAGATAGGTTCAGCAGAAGCCGGAAGGGCGTACGCCCCTGCGGCATGCGATGTTATAGGACTTATTGAAGGGGGTGCTGTACGGTGGCCATGACCAGGAAGTCGCGATTGAAGAAGAACAGGCATAAGGCTATCGGGGCGGGTGTCCGCCTGGCGCTGCTGAGCATCGGCGTCGTCGTCTGCGTGGTGCTTCTGTTCAGTTGCCTGAGTTTCGATATTGGCGACCGTCCCAGTTCCTATGTCCACCCGGCGAATGACCCGGCCGCCAACTGGTGCGGGTCGATGGGGGCTTTTGCGGCATTCTATCTGCTGTACTACATCGGCCCCGGGGCCTTCATTCTGCTTGGCGCGCTGCTGTGCTACCTTCTGGCTCGGCTGGCGGATCGCACCGTGGACCAGGGGATCTTCCGTTTTGTCGGGATGGCCCTGTTGACGGTGGCAGTCTCGACGACATTCTACGTCTTCTGGCCGCACAAGGTCTACACGTTCCCGCTCGGATCGGGAGGCGTGCTTGGAGTCTCGGCGGCAACGTATCTGCGCAACCATTTCGCCGTGCTCGGCACGTTTATTCTCCTGTTGGCGACCTGGGTGGTCGGCTTGGCGCTTCTGGCCGACAGCGTGATCATTGGCATTCTGGCGGCCTGTGGGATCGCGGTCCGTCGTGTCATCGGCGTCGTCGTGCCCGCCTGGTCGGTGGCGAAGGAGCACTCCGAAGCCCTGACCGAGATCTGGCAGCGTCTCAGCGCCCGGCAACGGTCGCTGTCTCTGACCGGAGGCGCAGCCACGGATGTGCGTGAAGAACAGATCGATGCCTACGCCGATGAGGAAGAGGCCGAGGAGGAGGAGTATGAAGACGAGGAGGAATACGACGAAGAGGAACCGATCGAGGAGGCTCAGGAGCCCCCTGCAACGCCGGTGAAACGTCCATTGCCGATGGAGGTACGGCGTCGCGCCGAAAAGCGCCAGCCGCCGGCCTTCGTGCAGCCATCCTACGACGACTATACCCTTCCGCCGATGGAGCTTCTGGCTGAGCCGGAGTATGGGTACGCGGCCATTCAGGAGAAGGTGGTCAAGGCCAAGGCCAGCGCCCTGGAGAAACTGCTGAGTGAATTCAACATCAACGCACGCGTGGTCGCCGCCGAGACCGGACCGGTGGTGACAATGTTCGAGCTGGAGCTGGCCGCCGGCATCAAGGTCAGTCGCATCACCAATCTGTCCAACGACATCGCCCGGGCGCTCAGCGCCGGGGCCGTCCGCGTCGTGGCCCCCCTGCCGGGCAAACACACCATCGGTATCGAGGTGCCCAACAGCGAAAAAGAGAAGGTCCGTATCAAGAGCCTGATGGACTTGGGCGGCACACGGGCGGGCAAAATGGAAATCCCGCTGTTCCTCGGCAAGGACTCGTCGGGCGAGGCGCTGGTCTCGGACCTGACCCGCATGCCGCACCTGCTGATCGCCGGGACGACCGGCTCGGGAAAGAGCGTCTGCATCAACAGCATCATCGTCAGCATCCTCCTGACGAAGCGCCCGGACGAGGTCAAGATGATCCTGATCGACCCCAAGATGGTCGAGATGACCGCTTACAGCACAGTCCCGCACCTGATGTGCCCGATCGTCACCGAGACACAAATGGCGGTGCAGATCCTCGAGTGGGCGACGGTGAAAATGGATGAGCGATACGCCCTGTTGGCCGAGGCGAGGGTGAAGAACATTGCCGAGTTCAACAAGCTGGGGGCCGAAGAGGTCGTTGCGCGGTTCAATCCCACCACGGAGGACGAAGAGGCGCAGATCCCCAAGAAGCTCCCGTACATCATGATCGTAATCGACGAACTGGCCGACCTGATGATGACCGCCTCGAAGGAGATCGAAGCGTACATCGTCCGCCTGGCCCAGAAGAGCCGGGCCGTCGGCATCCACATCGTTCTGGCGACGCAGCGGCCACAGGCAACGGTCGTCACCGGCTTAATCAAGTCGAACATGCCCTGCCGCATCGGATTCCGCGTCGCCGCCCGCATGGACAGCCGGATCATCCTCGACCAGAACGGCGCCGAGACGCTGTTGGGCGAGGGCGATATGCTGTTCCTCAAGCCCGGAACCAGCGACCTGATCCGCGCCCAGGGCACGTTCCTGGACGAAACGGAGATTCGCGGCATCATCAAGCACCTCAAGGAGGTCGCCGAGCCGCAGTTCCATCCTGAGTTGACGCAGCTCAAGCATGTCGACGCCGGCGAGATGCCGCGCGACGATCTGTTCGACGAGGCGGTGCGCGTCGTCCTGCAGAGCAAACGGGGCAGCGTCTCCCTGCTGCAGCGAAAGCTCAGCGTCGGCTACGCCCGCGCCTCGCGCATGATCGAAATGATGGCGGGCGCCGGCATTCTCGGTGAGTACAAGGGCAGCCAGGCCCGCGAGGTGCTGATGACGCTGGAGGAATACGAGGCGATCCGCCGCCAGATGGATGAGGACGCCGAAGCCGGCTACTCTGATCTCGCCGGCGACGAGCAAGAGCATGCCCGCGTCTACGCCAGCGAAGGCCAGCAGGGATACATCTCCAGCAGTGCCGACGACGATGATTGAGTGCTGCCCGGTCGAACCGACGCACCACGGCACTGGCCCCGACCCCTGTGCGATTCCAGGCCAGGATATGACGCGCATAGTCCATCGTCAGATCGACTGCGATGGTCGCCTCTGGTAGAATGGGGCGATGAACAAGGACCTCAAGGACAAGACGTTGGACGAACTGGAGCGGCTCGTGGTGGAGTTGCGGCAGAAGAAGTACGTGGCCAAGTACCTCTTCAGCTTCCTGCACACCAAGAACGCGGCGGCCGTCTCGGATATCACGCCGCTGAGCAAGGCGTTTCGCCAGACGCTGGGCGAACGGGGTTACTTCATCTCGCAGCTCAAGACGCTCGATTGCCCGGCCGACCCGGACGGGTCGCGCAAGTACCTCTTCGAGCTGGCCGACGGCGAGCGGGTCGAGGCGGTGTTGCTGCGTGACGGCGACCGGCAAACGCTATGCGTCTCGACGCAGGTCGGTTGCGCGATGGGTTGCGCGTTCTGTGCGACTGCTCGAATCGGACTGCGCCGCAACCTTACCGCCGGCGAAATCACCGATCAGGTCAATCGGGCGGAAGCAGATGCGGGCAAGATCCACAACGTGGTCTACATGGGCATGGGCGAACCGTTCGAGAACTACGACGCCGTGCTGAAGTCGGTCCGCATCCTGAACCATGCCTCGGGCAAGAACATCGGCATCAGACACATAACCATCAGTACCTGTGGCATCGCGCCGGCGATCGTGCGACTGGCCGACGAGAATGTCCAACCACGTCTGGCGATCTCACTGAATGCATCGAGTGATACCCTGCGGGCTCGCATGATGCCGATCGCCCGGCGGTACCCACTGAGCGAATTGCTCGAAGCCGTGAGGGCCTACCAGGCCAAGACGAAGCAGCGAGTAACTTTCGAATACGTGTTGATCGACAGGCTCAATGACTCAACGGCACAGGCCCGGCAACTCGTCAAGCTGCTGCACGGCATCCCATGCAACGTCAACCTGATCGAGCACAATCCCTACTCCGGCTGCGCGTTGACCGGCAGCAGTCGCGATCGCATCGCGCGGTTTGCTTCGATCCTCAAGGACGCCGGGGTCGAGACCGTCACTCGCTTCAAGCTCGGCCGCCGGATCAAAGCCGCCTGTGGCCAGCTCCAGGCCGGTTACGGGCGTTCGTAAGCGTTCCTGGCGACGCTATAAGGCCTTCGGTCTTATGCTCCTGCGAGCACACGACAGACGGCAGACGGCGAGCGGGGATCAGCGGAGTTTGATAGTGGCCAGAGCCAGGGCGGCGAAGGCGGCGGCCAGCAGCCAGAAGCGGACGACGACCTGTGGCTCGCTCCAGCCGGCCAGGTGGAAATGGTGGTGCAGCGGGGCGCAACGGAAGAGGCGCTTGCCGCGGGTGTACTTGAAATAACCCACCTGGAGCACCACGCTCATCAACTCGATGACGAAGACCCCCCCGATAACCAGCAGCAGCAACTCGTTGCGCGTGACCAAGGCGCCGTAGCCCATCGCAGCGCCGAGAGGCAGCGAGCCGATGTCGCCCATGAAGGTCTGAGCCGGGTAGCAGTTGAACCACAGAAAGCCCAGAACCGCCCCAAGAATCGCGGCAAAGAAGATGCTCAACTCGCCCGCTTGCGGAATGTGAGGCAGCAGCAGGTAGCTGGCCCACGTCATCGGCGTCGTCCGCGACATCGTCTCCGACGCGACATAGCAGAGGAAGGCCAGCACAAGGCTCATGATCGCGACACAGCCGGAGGCCAGGCCGTCCATCCCATCGGCGAGGTTCACCGCGTTGCTCGTAGCCGAGATGTAGAAGATGGCGATAAAGATGAAGGGCCAGGTAGCGAGCACCAGGCCTTTCTTATAAAAGGGCACCCACAGCAGTTTGGCATCGGGGATGTTTGCGAAGTCGAAGTAGAGGAAGGACGCGATCAGCACGGCGCCGGCGATCTGAAAGATCAACTTCTCCCATGCATGAAGGCCATCCCGCCCGCGCTGACGTGCCGCAGCCGTCAGCTTGAGCCAGTCATCGATGCCGCCGAGGATGCCGAACCACAGCAGCACGAACAGGGCCTTCTGGACGAAGGGGTTGTTGAGCCTGGCCCACAGCAGCGTGGTTGCGGCTGCCGAAGACAGGATGATCAGACCGCCCATCGTGGGCGTATTGGCCTTTTCCTTGGTCAACTCGTTCAGAGCGGCGTGGTGGAACTCAGGCCGGTCGCCGATCTTCTTTCGCATCAGCCAGCGGATGATTCGAGGTCCAATCACCAGCGCAATCACCAGAGAAGTCAGGATCGCCATGACCGCTCGGAACATGACGTACTGATACGCATAGAAGTGCAGCGTCTCAGTCAGAAAGTCGCTGTAATGGCGAAGCAGATGGTAGATCATCGGCAGTCGATCAATGATGTGTGGCCGTTGCGCAGAGCCGACAACAGCCTATCATCCATAACCCTTTGTCAGTTCCTGGACCACGTTCTCCAGCCGGGCCGCACGCGAGCCCTTGACCAGTATTATGTCGTATTCCCTTACGAGCCTCTCCAGATTATCACAGAGAGCGGCCGTGTCGTCAAAACAAACTGTCTGCAGATCGTGTTTCGATGCCTCGCGGGCGGCGGCAAGGGTGGTCTTTGCCGCCTCACCGACGGTGACCAACAAGTCCACACCGACCCGGGCGACCTCGCGCCCCAGTTCGGCGTGCAGCGTTTCACTCTGCGCTCCAAGTTCGGCCATGTGGCCACAAATGAAGACCATGCGGCGTTTCGCGTCCGGTCCGGCGTTGGCACGTAGAGCGGCAAGGATCGCCAAAGCGTTCTTCATCGAGGCGGGATTGGCGTTGTAACAGTCGTTCAGCACGGTCAGCGTGCCGATCTGCAAAGGCTCGGCGCGCATCGCCACGCCGGGAAGCGTCTGGATTCTGTCGGCGAACTGCTCGACGGTCAGGCCGAGCGTCTCGCATACCACCCAGGCCGCCAGCGCGTTGTCTACATTGCCCGGCCCCGGCAACGGCAGTTCGACCGGCGTACCATAGATTCGGAAACGGCTTCTCAGGCCGTGATAGACGACTTCCTCGGCGCTGCAATCGACTTTTGACGACCTGCCGAAGGTGCGAAACGGTCTGCCGAGACGGCGACAGGCAGCCGTCAAGATGTCAATATCCCCGTTGACGACGAAGACGCCGTCCTCCGCGAGGCCTTGGGCAATCGATGTTTTTTCTCGGACGATAGCCTCGATGTCGCCGAAGCCGGCCAGGTGGGCAGGGTGAACGTTGGTGACAACCGCCACGTTCGGCTGGGCGATCCGCGTCAGATACGCGATTTCGCCCAACTGGTTGGCGCCCAACTCGGCGACGATGACTTCGTCGTCGGGTTCGGCGGCCAGCAGCGTCAGCGGCAGACCGATCGTGTTGTTGAAGTTCTTCTGCGCCTGATGGGCCTTGAAGTGTCCGCTCAGGACATGATGGACGATCTGCCGGGTCGTGGTCTTACCGACCGAGCCGGTGATGGCGACCACCTTGTAGCCGCCGGCCCTGCGGTACTCCTGCGCCAGATCGCCCAAGGCGATGATCGTGTCCTCGACCTTCAGCACAGGCCCGGCGGCCGGCACATCGCGACTGACCACGGCACAGGCCGCCCCCCTGGCAAACGCATCGGCCACGTGGTCGTGCCCGTCGAACCGCTCACCCGCAAGGGCGAAGAAGCAATCCCCCGCCTTCATCGTCCGCGAGTCGGTGCTGATTCCCCTGATGGAGAGATGGCCCGGATTGCCTTGCGCAATCTCCGCATTCAGAATGCGGCTGACGGCTTCGACCGAAAGCTCTTTCATCGGCGTCCTCGGAGGCATTGCTGGGCGACTTCTTTGTCGCTGAAGTGGATCTTCTCGGCGCCGATGATCTGGTAGGTTTCGTGGCCTTTGCCTGCGATCAGAACGATATCGTCTTTGCGGGCCTTCTGAATGGCCCATTCGATGGCCTTCGCGCGGTCTGCCTCGATCAGGATCGCGTCGGAAGTGCCGGCGGGGAAGCCCGCGACAATGTTTTCGATGATCGCTTCGGGCCTCTCCGTGCGTGGGTTGTCGCTCGTGACGATCACCATATCGGCCAGACGTTGGGCGACGGCGGCCATTCGAGGCCGCTTGGTCCTGTCGCGATCGCCGCCACAGCCGAAGACGACGATCAGCCTGCCCTTGCAGAGCGGTTTGAGCGTGGTCAGGACATTTTGAAGGGCGTCGTCAGTGTGGGCGTAGTCGACGAGGACGGAGAACTCGTCGGCGCCGACCTTCTCCAAACGACCGGGGATAGCTTTCAGTGACGAAAGCCCCGCTGCAACGGTGGCCAGATCGAAACCGGCGGCCAAGCAAAGCCCCGCAGCCGCCAGGTGATTGGCGACGTTGTAGGCGCCGAGCAGAGGCGTGACCACTTCGGCCCGGCGGCCGTCGTGTTCGAGCGTGAATCGTGCGCCGGCGACGGTCATGGATTCAACGTGCGCGATGATGTCGGCCGGCTCATCCACCGCGTACCAGCAGAGCCGGGCGCAGGTCTGCCTGGCGATAGTCTCGGACTGCGGCGCGTGCCTGTTCAGCACCGCCGTCGCGTCCGGCCTCAGCGAGGTGAACAGACGCGCCTTGGCGGCCAGATAACTCTCTTCGGTCTTGTGGTAGTCGAGATGGTCGCCGGAGAGATTGGTGAACGCAGCCGCTCGAAAGTCGATGCCCGCCAGGCGGTCCTGGCTCAGAGCGTGGCTGCTGGCCTCGATCACCATGTATTCGGCACCCGCCTCGACCATGCTGTGCTGCATCTGTGCGATGGTCAGCGCGTCCGGCGTCGTCAGAGAGGCGGGGGTCACACCCGATCCGCTGTCATAGACGACGGTTCCCATCAGGCCGCAGCGTCTGCCGGCGTGCGTGACGCACGCGTGGACGAGAAAGGCGACGGTCGTCTTGCCGTTGGTTCCTGTCACGGCAAGGTTGGTCAGCTTCGAGGCCGGCCGCCCCCTGCTCGCCTGGGCCAGGAGCCCCGCCGCCCGGGCCGAGTTCTCCACAACCACTGTCACAGCCGAGGCCGATGCGTGGTCGCGATCCTGGCACACGACATACCGGGCGCCGTTGGCGACGGCCTGGTCGATGAATCTATGGCCGTCGGCAGCATTTCCCGCAATGGCGACAAAGACATCGCCCTGCCGGACGAGCCGGGAGTCGGTGCGCACCTCCGGCGAGGCGTCGGAAGAAACCGCGACCAGCAGATCATCAAACGTCATGGTTGTATGTATCGGCAATCGGGGCGATTTGGGATGAAAAACGGGGCGGCTGCACGTACAATCGGCGTTGTGGGGCGAACAGGCCCCGACGTAATCGGTATGGAGTATCGAATCGAATGGCAATCTTGAACGTCCGCAGCGACGTATCGGGAGGGACACGACGACCATGAGAAAAGTGCTGAGCATCATCGTGTTGTTGGCGACGGGGTACGCGCCGGCCTGGGCGGCGCAGGAAGCCGAGCACTTCGCGGTCTTCATGCAGGGCAAGAAGGTCGGCCATGCAATCCACATGCGGGCCGTCGAGGGCGACAAGGTGACGACGAGCGAGGAGGTGAGCATCACCATCAGCCGCATCGGCATACCGGTAACGGTCCGGATGACTGAGACCAGCGTGGAGACCACGGCGGGCAGGCCTCTGAGTTTCGAGTCGATCCAGTTCCTCGGGGCCATGAAGATGACCGTCTCCGGGACGATCCGCAATGACGGCGTCGTCGAGGTGACCAATTCCTCCATGGGGATGCAGCAGAAGAACACGATGGACTGGCCCGAGGGCGCCGTTATGGCCGAGGGTCTGCGACGGCTGACCCTTGAAAAGGGACTCACGCCGGGCGCCGAATACCGCGCGCGAATATTCAACGCCGGGGTCATGCAAGCCATCGACGTGGTCGTATCCATCGGCGCCAAACAGGAGGTGGACCTGCTCGGCCGGGTCGTGAAGCTCACCGAGGTCACCAGCACGCTGGCCATGCCCGGTGCGGGCCGCATTTCCAGCACCAGCTACGTTGACGATGACATGCGGGCGCTCAAGAACAACATGCTCATTGCGGGGATCGAGGTCGAGATGATCTCCTGCGCCAGGGAATTCGCGCTGGGCGACAACGATGTGCTCGAGATGATCGGCGCGATGTTCATCGACAGCCCGACGCCGCTGCGCAATCCGCGCTCGGCCTCAGCGATCACCTACTGGCTGGCACCCACAGGCGCCGAGGACTTCAGCATCCCGACGATGGACAACCAGCAGGCCGAGCGCCTCGATAGCGGAACGATCAAGCTCGTCGTCCGATCCGTTGCGGCGCCGACCGGCGGGACGTTCCCCTACGAAGGCGATGATCGAGCGTTGCTCGAAGCCGTGGCGCCGACGCGGTTCCTTCAGAGCGATCGCGAAGAGATCATCGAACTCGCAGGGAAGGCGGTCGGCGATACGAAGGACGCCGCCGAGGCGGCCCGGCGAATCGAGGCGTTCGTCGCCGACTACATCGACGACAAGAGCCTGTCGGTGGGCTACGCGTCAGCCGCCGAGGTCGCGGCCAGCCGCCAGGGAGACTGCTCCGAGTTCGCCGTCCTGACGGCGGCGCTGTGTCGGGCCGTGGGCATCCCCACCCAGGTCGTCGTCGGGGTCGCCTACGTCGACGATTTCGCGGGCCATCAGGGCTTCGGGGGCCACGCCTGGGCGCAGGCGTACATTGCGGGCCAATGGATCGGCCTCGATGCGGCGTTCAAGAGCAGCGGTCGCGGCGGCTACGGCCCCGGACACATCGCCCTGGCCGCCGGCAACGGCGACCCGGCCGACTTCTTCAATATGGCCAGCGCCCTCGGCCGCTTCAAGATCGAACGACTCGAAGTGGAATAGGTCGTAGATTCTGTTTCGGAGCGTGCGATAAGCGCTCCCGAAACACGCTGGTCGTCTCGCCCGGTCGCGGTCGTCTGCCGTCTACTATTGGCGTTTTCCTGTTGACTTCGGGCCGGAGGCGGGGTAGGTTCATCGTGGTCATATCGTACGTATACGTATGATTCGTGGAGGTCGTGATGGCCAGCGGGCATGACATTGCGATGGGTTTGCGAGCCGCGTATGCGAGGATGCATCGCCAGAGCAACATGTCTGTAGCCGGGCGCGGTGTGACGATCGATCAGTTCGTGCTCCTGGCCCTGTTGGCCGAGCAGGACGGGATCACGCAGCAGGAACTCGTCCGTCGAGCCTCTTCGGACGCCAATACGGTCCGGGCGATGCTCGTGCTCCTGGAAGACCGCGAGCTGATCGAACGCGAACCCCATCCCACGGATCGCCGTGCCCGCCGTGTCACCCTGACGCACGAGGGCCGGCAAGCGCTCGACCAATTGCGGATCGACAGCGAGCCAGTACGGCAGCGTCTGGTATCTGCATTGACCCCGACCGAGGCTGACCTGCTGATCGATTTCCTCCGGCGCATTTCCGACGCCATGGCCCAGAAGAACGGCGGCATCGCCGCCGTCGAAACCAAACGAGTCCTGAAAGGAGAAAAACGATGAACGCACCGAGAGCAAGGATCCCGCTGGCAGCCGTCATGGCACTGGTATTTGCGTGCCCGTTGCAGGCCCAGTTCGGCCGGCAGGGTCCACAGGTGACGTCGCCCGAAGTGGCCGCCAGCCGGCACGTGACGTTCCGCATTCTGGCGCCGAAGGCGGAGACTGTGCTGCTGGCCGGCAGCGACATCCCGGACCTCGGCCGAGGGGCACAGATGAAGAAGGACCCGAACGGCGTCTGGGAAGTGACGTTGGGTCCGATCGACGCGGGTGCGTACCGCTACAACTTCAACGTGGACGGCGTCTCGGTGATCGACCCGCGCAGCCCGGCCACCAGCGAATCCAACGCGAACACCTGGAGCCTCGTGTACGTTCCGGGTTCGGAGTTCATGGACACCAAGCAGGTGCCGCACGGCGCCGTGGCGGAGGTGACATACTGGTCCACATCGTTGGGGCGCTTTCGGAGGATGCATGTGTACACCCCCCCGGGCTATGATTCGGGCCAAGGCAAGTACCCGGTCTTCTACCTGCTGCACGGGGCCTCCGACAGCGACGACTCTTGGACGTCGGTGGGCCGGGCGGGCTTCATCCTGGACAACCTGATCGCGACCGGAAAGGCCAGGCCGATGGTCGTGGTCATGCCGGCCGGGCACACGGGCCCGTTCACGTTCGGCCGCCGGCTGCCCATCGATGAGTTCACCAAGGACTTTATCGGCGACATCATGCCGCACGTGGAGAAGAACTACCGTGTCTACACCGACAAGACCCACCGCGCCATCGCAGGCCTGTCCATGGGCGGAGCGCAAACGCTCAGTATCGCGGTTCCCCACCCGGACAGGTTCGCCTATGTGGGCGTCTTCAGCTCGGGCATCTTCGGCATCGCCGGCGGAATGGGCGGCGCGCCGGAAGGGCCGTCGTGGGAAGAGCAGCAGAAGAGCATTCTCGACGGAACGGAGTTGAAAAAGGACCTCAAGCTCGTCTGGTTCGCTACGGGCAGAGACGACTTCCTGGTCCAGACCTCGCGCGCGACGGTCGAGATGCTCAAGAAGCATGAACTGGACGTCGTGTACAAGGAGACGGACGGCGCGCATACGTGGACGAACTGGCGGAACTACCTCAACGAATTCGCGCCGCAACTGTTCCAGTAAGGAGCAATCACACAGACTAAAATGAGAGGGCACAGACCGATACGTAGCGGCGATCGTCTTTGATTCAGTCTTTGGAGACGGAGAAGCTGGCTTCCACCTCGGTGTACATGTCCCACTTGACGGGCATCCACGCCGAGATGGTCCCACGACCGGTAATTCCCTTGTACCGTTTCGTCCCATCAACGAAGACGATAGATCCCATCTGTTTGGCCCCGGGCTGGCCGGAGGCGTCGATCTTGGCCAGAATGCTGGATCCGTCCTGAAAGTCATAGACGACGAAGCCCTGGTGGTATTGCTTGCCGTCGGGCGAACTGGTGTGGACGACCCAGCCGTTCAAGCGTGCGAACTGGCCCTCGCCAACCACGACATACCCGGTGCGGTGGACCGCCTCAAGGGCCGCCATCCCGCTTCCGACAGGCCGCGTCTCCATGCCGTAGGAGAACTCTCTCCAACGAATCAGTTCCATCGAGGTCTGCGCTGGACTGAAGCTGCTGGTCAGTCCGAGAATCAGGGCAATACAAAGGCAGCAAGCCGCGAGGATCGAGCGATTGGACCTCGAACGGCGACAGGTGCTCTCTTCGAGCCTTGGAGCGATCAGATTGTGATGGATCATGGTGGTATGCCTCCCCAAACGCAGGGTGAGCGTCTTCGTTCGCCGGGCAGCGTCGTGCGAGAACGCACGACCCGCAGGTCATCAGGGCGACGTCAACGTTTCATCGGCATTCCGACCGAGCCGGATAAGTACGACCGCAGCAAAAAACACACGATCTGAAGATGCGCGATCGCCTGAAGCCCGGCTTGTCTTCTGACCCTGGACGACAAAAGAAATCGCTTGAAATCCCCCCTGGATCACCGGTATTCTTGGGGCTTTTGCAGGAAAGGCCTTGAAAGGACCCACCATGAAGTTCCGCCACGTATCGGCTCTGCTGTGCATGGGCATCGTTGCCGCCAGTTGTGCCACCGCCGCCGAAACCTCTTCCCAGGGCAAGAAGGTCTGGCTTTCCGACCTGGATATCAGCAAGACCCAGCAGGGCTGGGGCGAGCCCGAGAAGAACAAATCCGTGGACGGCAACGCCCTGCGGATCGCAGGGCGCTCCTTCGATCGCGGACTGGGCACGCATGCCGACAGCGCTCTCTACGTCAAGCTGGCCGGAGGGAGCACACGCTTCACCGCGATGGTCGGCCTGGACGACGAGGCCGGGCGCTTCGGAACCGTCGAGTTTCGCATCCTGGCTGACGGCGAGGAGATTTTCAAGACCGGCACGATAGAAGCGGGCCAGCCGGCACGGCAAGTGGATGTCGACGTCACCGGCGTCGATGTGCTGGTTCTGCTCGTCAGCGGCGGCAGCGACGGGATCAACTACGACCACGCCGACTGGGCAGACGCGGCATTTACCGTCGTCGGGAAGATGCCCGAGACAATCGATGGGCCGAAGGAGGAGGCCGTCATTTTGACGCCGAAGCCGGGTCCCAAACCCCGAATCAACAGCCCCAAGGTGTTCGGCGTCCGACCGGGATCGCCCGTGCTGTATACCATCGCCGCCAGTGGACAACGGCCGATGGGATTCCACGCGGAGAATCTCCCCGATGGGCTGTCGATCAGCGCCGAGACGGGCCGGATCACGGGAAGCCTCGACCGTAGAGGCGAGTACAAGATCACGCTGATCGCCCGTAACGATCTGGGCGAGGCCCGTCGCACGCTGCGTCTGGTTGTTGGGGACACAATTGCACTGACGCCGCCAATGGGCTGGAACAGTTGGAACTGCTGGGGCTGCGCGATCGACGAGCAGAAGATCCGCCATGCGGCTGAGGCGATGGTCTCCAGCGGGCTGATCAACCACGGCTGGCAGTACATCAACATCGACGACTGCTGGATGAAGAAGCTCGATTCCGACGATCCGGTCGTCGGCGGGCCCACGCGCGACGAGTGCGGGCGCATCCTGACGAACGCCAGATTCCCCGACATGAAGGCGCTGACCGACGACATCCACAACCTCGGCCTGAAGGCGGGCATCTACATCTCGCCCGGCCCCTGGACGTGCCAGACCTACGAAGGAAGCTGGCAACACGAACTACACGACGCCAAGAGCTTCGCGGACTGGGGCTTCGACTATCTCAAGTACGACTGGTGCGGTTACGGCTCGGTCGTCCAGCGGCCGAATCTCGAACAGATGCAAGAGCCCTACATCTTCATGCGAGGCTGCCTCGATCGCGTCAACCGCGATATCGTCTATAGCCTGTGCCAGTACGGTATGGGTGAGGTCTGGAAATGGGGCGCCGAGGTCGGCGGCAACTGCTGGCGGACCACAGGCGACATCGTTGATTCCTGGGGCAGCATGGCCGGCATCGGCTTTGCCCAGGCTCAGTGCTCGCCATACGCGTCGCCGGGCCACTGGAACGATCCGGACATGTTGGTGGTCGGCAGGGTCGGCTGGGGTCCCAGCCTGCGTGAAAGCCGTCTGACGCCCAACGAACAGTACACGCACATCAGCCTGTGGTGCCTGCTGAGTTCGCCGCTGCTGATCGGGTGCGATCTGACCCAGTTGGACGAGTTCACGATGAACCTGCTGACCAACGATGAGGTGCTGGAGGTCAATCAGGACCCGCTGGGCCACCAGGCCGCACGCATCGCACAGGACGGCATGCTCGAAGTCTGGGCCAAGCCGATGGAAGACGGCTCGACGGCGGTGGGCCTGTTCAACCGGGACGAGACGCCCAAGACGGTTGTCGCCAAATGGTCCGATCTGAAGCTCAGCGGCAGGATGCGGGTCCGCGATCTCTGGCGACAGCAGGACGTCGGCGTTTTTGCTGGCCAGTATGGGTCCGAGATCCCTCGGCACGGCGTCATGCTCCTGCGTCTGTTCCCAACCGAGGGCAAGTAGTCATCGCGGAACAACAGAAGGGCTGATGATGATACGAACGACCCTTTGTGTCGTTGTGATTCTGTGCTGCCTGGCCACCTCGTCGGCTCAAGAGATCCGCACGTTCACACTGGCCCAGACGCGATTGCGCGATCCGTTCATCCTGGCAGACGAGGCGACGCAGACGTACTACCTGGTCACGTGCTCTGTGAAGCCCGCCGGCCTGACAGCCAACGCCGTGTCCGTACTGACGAGCAGGGACCTGCAGACGTGGACCGGGCCCTACCCAGTATTCGAGATCGGCCCGGACTTCTGGGCTCAGGGCCACGTCTGGGCTCCCGAGATGCACCGCTACAGAGACAAGTACTACCTGTTCGCCACCATGAACGGCAGTCGAAGATTGCCCGAGGAACCCTGGCCTGACTGGCCCGAGAAGACCGCACGGGGCACACAAGTGCTCGTCGCCGATTCGCCGATGGGACCTTTCCAGCCATTCGCCAATCGGTCGCATACCGATCCCAACATCATGGCCCTGGATGGGACCCTGTGGGTCGAGGAGGGGGTTCCCTACATGGTCTACTGCCATGAATGGGTTCAGATCAAAGACGGCACGATCGCCTTGATCCGGCTCAAGGAAGACCTGTCCGACGTAGCAGGACCGCCCGTCACCTTGTTCAAGGCCAGCGACGCGCCCTGGACCCCTGAGGACCGGGATCGGTACGTCACCGACGGCCCCTATCTGTACCAGACCCAGACGGGAAGACTGCTGATGATCTGGTCGAGCTTCACCGAAACCGGGTATACCACAGGTATCGCCACTTCGCAGTCGGGTCGAGTCCAAGGTCCCTGGGTCCATATGCCTGTGCCTCTCTTCCGAGGGGATGGGGGACACGGAATGATCTTTCGAGCCTTCGACGGGACGTTGATGCTTCTGATGCACGGCCCCAACCGCAGCCCGAACGAGCGGGCTTGTCTGTTCGAGCTGATCGATACCGGCGAGACTCTTCAGATCGCAGGCAGACGATGAAGAAGGCCCTCCAGCGGCCATCTCCCCCCACGCCCATCGGCAAAAGACCGGTTTTTTCACGGGAATGAGCCGACGAAGAGAACACGTCCGCCGTCGCGGCGTAATTTCAGGCAACCGTGACATCTCGGGCCTGAAGACTCGGCCCGGCCAACGGCATCGTCGCGTCAAGGGAAGGAGATCGCAATGGCACAACTCAAGGCGGGAGACCTGGCACCGGCATTCGCGCTGAAGGACCAGGACGGCCACGAGGTTTCGCTGGCCGACTTCAGGGCCAGGAAGATCCTCTTGTACTTCTATCCTAAGGCAGACACCCCAGGCTGCACGGCCCAGGCGTGCAGTGTCCGCGACTCTATGGAGGAACTGTCGGAGGCCGGGGCCGTTGCGGTAGGCATCAGCCCGGACCCACCGCCCAAGCAGAAGAAGTTCGACGACAAGTACGGACTCGGTTTCCCGCTGCTGTCCGACCCCGACCACAAGGTTGCCCAGGCCTACGGTGCCTGGGGGGAGAAATCAATGTACGGCAAGACGTACGAGGGGGTGATTCGTTCCTCCTTCCTGATCGACGAGACGGGCCGGATTCTCCAGGCCTCCTATAAGGTCAAGCCCCAGGACACCGTACCAGACGCCCGCAGGGCGCTGCCCTGACAAGACCCAACATACGATGTCGCGACCGGCCCCTGCAGCGATATCGCACGAGACGTCGTCGCGACATGCGGATTGGCAGACCGCCGAAGACCCCGCCTCGGACGGTGAACCTGTAGCCAATTGTCTCGTAGAAGCCCGTGACGCGCGGTCCCTGTGTCGCTGTGTGTTTTTTTTCGGGCCCTTGAGAACAAAAAAACCTTGATTGTCGCACCAACAGCAGCATAGACTATTTGCGCGTGTCTCAACCTGTTACGGTGTTCGATACGTTGAAAGGAGGCGCCAAATGGCAAGGAAGACACTTGTCAAGGGGATGTGGTCGAAGGACGACGTCAAGCAACTCCGGAAACTCTTCCCGAATCACGCCACGGCCGAAGTGGCCTCAAGCCTGGGTCGCCCGACGGAAGCCGTCAAAAAGAAGGCCTCTCGCATGGGACTCAAGAAGGCCCGAGGGTACATGAGGTCGCTGGGACGGTCGTAGGAACCGGTTCCGCTCGTCCAGTCGCATCAACGCAAGCCATGCGCCGCGGCGCAATGGTTGCGCTGATTGTGTGAACACACCCCGGAATCGTAGCTTTGTCTCCCGTTGGCTGCCGATGCCAAGCGACAACGGGCCTGCGGAGACACAAATCGAGGTTCCGCCCCGACGCCGGAGCCAGTTCCAAGGGGCTTGACTCCGAAGTCCGTTGCCGGTATGCTCTTGGAGTGTCCTGATCCACCCTGCTTCTTTTATGTTCTTGCGTTCGGGAGGCGCCGTTGAGAGTTTTATCAGGCATTCAGCCCTCGGGGCGACTGCACGTCGGCAATTATTTCGGTGCGATGCGACAGCACCTCGAGTTGCAGGCCGAGCATGAAGGTTTCTATTTCATCGCCGATTACCATGCCTTGACGAGCAATCCGTCGCCGGAGGCCTTGGCCCGGCATACCCTCGATGTCGCGATGGACTACATCGCGTTGGGGCTCGACACGGAGAAAACCGTGTTCTGGCGGCAGTCCGACGTCCCCGAAGTGACCGAGCTGACTTGGCTGCTGAGCTGCGTCACTCCGCTGGGCCTGCTTCAGCGGTGCGTCAGCTACAAGGACAAGGTCGCCCAGGGACTCACGCCGAACCATGGGCTCTTCGCCTATCCCGTCCTTCAGGCGGCCGACATTCTGATCTTCCAATCGAATCTCGTACCCGTCGGGGCCGACCAGAAGCAGCACATCGAGGTGACCCGCGACATCGCCATGCGGTTCAACAACGCCTATGGGGAGGTCTTCACGATCCCCGAAGAGCACATCATCGAATCGGTGGCGGTCGTGCCCGGCACCGATGGGCGCAAGATGAGCAAGAGCTACGGCAACACGATCGAGATCTTCGAGCCGGAGAAGAGCGTCAAGAAGAAGATCATGAAGATCGTCACGGACTCGACCCCCGTGGAGGAGCCCAAGGACCCGGCCACATGCAACGTCTTCGCCCTGCTGAAGCTGGTCGCCTCGCGGCAGGAGCTGGACGAATGGGATGCCCGGTACCGCAACGGAGGCATGGGCTATGGTGAAGCCAAGAAGCGGCTGGCCGAACTGATGATCGATTATTTCCAGCCATACCGCCACAGACGAGCCGAGCTCGAAAACAACGCCGGCGACGTGAGAAAGATGCTCGAACGCGGCGCCGCCCGCGCAAAGGCCGTCGCCGCACAGACCCTGAGCGAGGCCCGAAAGGCCGTTGGGTTAGGAGCCTGATCATGGAAGACAAACTCGTTACCGTCGCTCGATTCGAGAACTACATCGAGGCCGAGTTGGCCAAGCAGCAACTGGACGACAACGGCATCAAGGCCGTCGTCATGGGCGAGAACGTCGGCAACGTCTACGCCGGCGCGCCGGTCGTACAGGATATCGAGCTCCAAACGTTCGCGCACGACGCCGAGAAGGCCCAGGAGATCCTGCGAGAGCAGGACTGACAGGAGAGCCCCCTGGCTGATTACCGTGTCAATCTGGAGATCTTCGCCGGCCCGCTGGACCTGCTACTCTACCTGGTCCGCAAGGAGGAGGTCGATATCTACGACATTCCCCTGGCGAAGATCACCGATCAGTACCTGCGGTATGTCGAGATGCTCAAGCAGTTCGACATCGACTTGGCCGGCGATTTTCTCGTCATGGCCGCAACGCTGATGGAGATCAAGTCGGCCATGTTGCTGCCGAAGGCCACGCCGGAGGAGATGGCGGCCGATGAGGCCGGCGACCCGCGCGCGGAGCTGATTCGCCAACTGCTCGAGTACAAGAAGTTCAAGGACGCTGCCAATCTGCTCGATGCCGCCGCCGAGCAGCACCAGGAGCGGTTCGGCCGCCCCACCAGCCTCATCGACCGGCTGGCGCCCAATGCCGAGCCCGAGGTGGACATGGATCAGGTCAGCATCTGGGACCTGCTCGAAGCCTTCGACACCGTCTGCAAGGCCATCGGCAACACCGTCTACACAGGCCATATCAAGGACGACACCCCGATCGATCTGTACCAGATCGAGATCCTGCACCGCCTCCAGACCGAAGGCCCGATGACATTCGAGCGTGTTTTCGACACCCGTCCCAATCGCCTTGTCATGGTGGGGTTGTTCCTGGCGATGCTCGAACTGATTCGCGACAAGCTGATCTGGGCCGAGCAGAGCGACACCTCGCCCAGCCAGATCTACCTGCGGGCGTTGACCGACGAGCCGGCCGAGCAGGCCGTACAGAAGGCCATTCTCTCCGTTGCTGAGGAAGAGCCCGAGACACCCCAGGAAGGCCAGGCCCCGTTGGACGCCGGGCCGGTCCATGAACTGGCGATTCCAATCGAGGAATTGCCCGCCGGGCCGCGTCGCACCGCCGTTGAGCCGGACCGTGCCGAGGATCGAAAGGCCACAGAACACGCCCAGGAGAAGTCTACCGAACGAGATACACTCCCCGGCGATGAGGATGACAACGGCCTCAAGGACCAATCCTTCGATGAACTGCCGATCCCTATTCTGGAACTGCCTCCCAAAAGCAGATCGGCGACACCCCAGCCGGATGCACCACAGGCCCTCGAGGACCAGCCACCCGCGACTGCCGATGGTTTGTGAATTGACAGCCACCCGCCTCACCTTTAGAATGCGCCGGTTTTTCGGACCGAACCGGTCGAGCCGCTCGAGAACGACGATGGGCATGGGAAGGACAGGATCATGGCGGGCAACACTATCGAACTGACGGATGCCACATTTGACGAAATCGTACATAACTCCGAAGTCCCTGTTCTGGTCGACTTCTGGGCGCCGTGGTGCGGCCCATGCAAAATGATCGGGCCCATCATCGAGGAACTGGCCGGCGAATACGTCGGAAAGGCCAAGGTATGCAAGCTGAACACCGATGATGCCCGCGACAGCGCGGTCGAATTCGGCATCAGCGCCATCCCGACGATCATTCTATTCAAAGACGGACAGGTTCAGAAGAAATGGGTCGGCCTGACAGCCAAGAAGGATCTCGCCGAAGCTATCGACAAGCTGCTGTAAGGCGATACACCGGGCAGGCCGCAATTGTTGGATTCGCACTTCACGCATCCTCATGCGACCAGCCCCTGGTGGCCGTATCGATCCGCAATCTTCAGAGGAGACCATCAGCCGAATGTCCCATCGAATCGTAGGCAAAAAGGAACTTGGCCCGGACGTCTTCTGGGCGCGCATCGAGGCCCCCTGGATCGCGAAGGCTCGGCAGCCGGGTCAGTTCGTCATCCTCAGTATCAGCAACGACTACTCTGAGCGGATTCCACTGACCATCGCGGGGGCCGATCCGTCGGACGGCACGATCGAGTTGATCTGGCAGCGGGTCGGCAAGACGACCGCTGAGATGGCGGACTTGGCCGAAGGCGACGAGATCGCCAATATTTCGGGGCCGCTCGGCACCCCCACGCACATCGCCAACTTCGCAGCGGTAGTCTGCGTCGGAGGGGGAATTGGGGCCGCTCCCCTGCTGCCGATCGCAACCGCCTTGAAGGACGCAGGCAACAGGGTCGTCAGCATCCTCGGCTTCCGCTCGAAGGACCGGCTGATTCTCGAAGAGGACTTTGCCCGGATCAGTGATGAGCTGATCGTCACCACCGACGACGGCTCTTACGCTCGCAAGGCCCTCGTGACCGAGCCACTCGCAGAGGTCTGCGGACGCGATCCCAAGCCCGGCCACGCCTTCATTATCGGTCCAACGATCATGATGAAGTTCTGCTGCGATGTAACCAGGAAGTTCGACGTGCCCACCCAGGTTTCGCTGAACACGATTATGATCGACGGAACCGGCATGTGCGGCGGATGCCGCGTCGAGGTCGATGGCAAGCCCAAGTTCGTCTGCGTCGACGGGCCCGAATTCGACGGCCACCGCGTCAACTTCGACCTGATGATCAAGCGCATGAACGCCTACAAGCCGCAGGAACGACAGGCGCACGAGCAATATGAGCAGCACCAATGCAAGATCGGCCTGGATGAATGACCGCAACCACCGTTGCACCATGAGCAGGGATCCCCATTGTGACGCACGAAAAAAGACAGGAACTGCTGGAGAGTCTGCTGGCCAAACAGGAAGCCGACGCATTGAAGCCCAGGGACCGGTTCGGAATTCCGCCGCAGGACATGCCCGAGCAGGACGCCAGCGCGAGGCGCCGCAACGTCCGCGAGGTCGCACTGGGGTACACCGAGACACAGGCCCGTCTTGAAGCGATGCGCTGTCTCCAATGCAAAACCGCCCCGTGCGTACAGGGCTGTCCGGTCCGCATTCGGATCCCGGATTTCGTCACCGCCATCGCACAAGGCGAATACGGCAAAGCTCTCGATATCATCAAAGAGAACTCGCTTCTGTCGGCGGTCTGCGGGCGCGTCTGTCCGCAGGAGGTGCAGTGCCAGGAGACATGCACCGTCGGGCTCAAGTTCAAGGATGTCTCGAAGGCCGTCTCTATCGGACGGCTTGAACGATTCGTTGCCGACCTCGACCGCAACGGCGCTGCCACACCAGCCGTTGCGCCGGCAACGAGCAAGAAGGTCGCCGTCGTCGGCTCCGGCCCCGGGGGCATCGTGGCCGCGGCTGATACACGAAGGGCCGGCCATGACGTCACGGTCTTCGAGGCCTTTCACAAGCCCGGCGGCGTCATGGTCTACGGCATCCCGGAGTTCCGGCTGCCCAAGGCCATCGTTCACAACGAGATCGAGACACTGAAGAACATGGGCGTGCGGATCGTGACCAACTTCATCGTCGGTCGCACGCGGACAATCGAACAGCTCATGACCGAAGACGGTTTCGACGCCGTCTATATCGGCGTTGGCGCGGGCCTGCCCAGCTTCATGGGCATTGAAGGGGAATCACTTGTCGGCGTCTACAGCGCCAATGAATACCTGACCCGAGCCAACCTGATGAGAGCCTACGACTTCGGCTCGGGCGCCGACACGCCCATTGCCGTCTCCAGGAGGGTCGCGGTCGTTGGAGGCGGCAACGTCGCGATGGATGCGGCCCGCACGGCGGTGCGCCTCGGGGCCGAGAAGGTTTATCTGATCTACCGGCGTACGGAGAAGGAGATGCCCGCGCGCGTCGAGGAGGTCCACCACGCCAAGCAGGAGGGCGTGGAGTTCCACCTGTTGCAGAGCCCCATCCGGATTGTGGGCGACGAGAACAGCCGTGCGACGGCCATCGAGTGCCTGCGATACGAACTGGGCGAGCCAGACGATTCAGGCCGCAGACGGCCCGTGGCCATCGCCGGTTCGGAGTTCCGAATCGACGTCGATACCGTCATCATCGCTATCGGCAACCAAGCCAATCCCCTGATCCGTCAGACCACGCCGAACCTCGAATTCAACAGGTGGGGCAACATCGTGGTCGATGAGAGCTGTCGCACCTCGATGCCGGGCGTCTACGCCGGCGGCGACATCGTCCTCGGCGCCGCTACGGTCATCCTGGCCATGGGACAGGGCCGCATCGCCGCCGC
>JAAYBA010000180.1 GCA_012719085.1 Planctomycetota bacterium | reverse complement strand
CGTCCAGGTCGTCAAAATTGTTCTTGAGCTTGTTGACCCCGCCGATGGTGGCGCAGGCGCCCAGGGCAATCAGGATCTTCGCTCGGCTGCGGATCAGCTTGAGCCGCTCCTCATCTTCCAGGCGGGTGATCGACCCTTCGATAATGGCGATGTCGTATTCATCGCTCTTCTCGCTCATCGCCTCTCGCCATTCCACCACGTCGGCCACGCCGATCAGATCCAGCAGTTCCTCTTCGAGGTTGACCAACTGCAACTGGCAACCTTCGCAGCAGGCGAAATCGAATATCGCAATCTTCGGTTTGCTCATGATTAGATGGCCTCCGGCAGCGTTGCCAAATCAGAATATCGGAATACGGGCCCATCCATGCAGCAGTAGACGTCGTTGATCTGGCAGTGCCCGCACTTGCCTACGCCGCACTTCATCTTGCGTTCCAGGTTCAGAAAGATGTTGCTATGCGGCACGTCGTACTCTTCCAGGGACATGAGGACGAACTTGTACATCACGGGCGGGCCGCAGACGAGCACAACCGCCGATTTGAGATCGGTCTTGACCTTGGGGATCAGCTTGGTCACGACGCCGACGTTGCCTTTCCAGCAGTCGTCCGGCTCATCGATCGTCTCCAGCATGGTCACGTCGTCGCGTTTCTCCCACGCGGCCACTTCCTTGACGAACAACCGCTGCTCGTAGCACTTGGTCCCCTGGAGAATCGTCACCTCGCCGTAGTCGTCGCGGTTGTCGAGCACATAATTGATGAAGGCCCGCTGCGGGACCAGGCCGAGGCCGCCGCAGATAAAGACCACGTTCTTGCCCTTGGCCTCTTCGACCGGATACGTCCCGTCGCCGAGCGGTCCGCGAATCCCGATCTTCGCGCCCTTTGCGAGGCCGTGGACGGCGTTGGTGACGTTTCCGATCTTGCGGATCACCATCTCAAAGCCGTTCTTCTGCGTCGGCGACGAGGTGATCGTGATCGGCGCCTCGCCGATCCCCGCAATGGAGACCTCCACAAACTGGCCGGGGATATAGTCGAACTGGCCGTCATCCATCGCAAGCCGCAGATACTTTTCCGTCACGTTCATGGCCTCTGCTTCCATGACCGTGGCCAACTGCGGCAGATAGATGTCTTTCTTCTCAGCACAACACTGACACATGCGTCAAACCCCTTCAACAGAAGTTTCAAGTTTCAAGTTCGCAGTCTGAAGTCGCATTTCCCACTTCAGACTTCGCACTTCAAACTTCCTATCCGATTCCCAGGTCATCGATCAGACGGTTGTATACGCTCACCGGATTGGCGATGTCCGGCAGACATGCCGCAACGCAGCGGCCGCAACCCACACAGGCAATCTGGCCACCGATCTTGGCCGGAACGTACTTGGCCTTTCGATACAGGCGATGACGGAACCGATCCGACCGTGCGTTCCGGAACTCATGCTCGCCGGCCACCTTCGTGAAGCCGTTGAGCAGACAGCCGTCCCAGGCCCGCTCCCGCTTGCCTGTCTGGAGGTCCCAGTTCACATCGTCCTGGACGTTGAAGCAGTAGCACGTCGGACAGACCTGATTGCACGATCCGCAGGCAAAACACGTCTTGGCCCGTTCTTCCCAGACGGGGTGATCGTACGCCTTGTCCAGCAGCCTCGGCAGATACGCCGCGTCGCACTTGAGTTCGTGGCGATTGAGCCCCTTCTCGTTCTTCGACCAAACCGCATCGCGGCTCTTGAGGGCCGCCTCGTCGGCGACGGTCCCTTTCATTTCGGACAGCAGCTTCTCCCCCCTGGGCGTGCCCGATTCGACCACATAGGCGCCGCCGACGTCGGTCAGCAGGACGTCGTAACCACCCCGCACAACGGCCGTGCCCATCGAAGAGGCAAAAACGTTCTCCGACGGCTTGACCACGTCGCAGGCAATGATCGTCGCGTTGTTGCGCCGCTTCATGTAGTGCGTGTCGTAGTTGTCCTGCTGGAACAGTTCGTCCATCTGATTGATCGCAACCATGTCGTACGGATGGACTCCCAGCAGAACGAACGGCTGGTCCTCGTACTCCGAGTGGTATGCCCCGCCGATCTCGAACGTCATCAGGACCTCTGTCGGAGGCAGGAAGTACTTCTTGGGCGGTTGCAGGGTCACATCATAGTCCAGACGCAGATCCTTCGCCGACTCCAGCGGTGCGAAGTCAAAGCGATCGCCTTTGGCCTGGACTCCGATGACGCTGGTCTTGTCGATCAGCGCATCTACAAATACGGCAAAATCATCCTTCGAAATCTTCTTCACACTCATCGCACAATCCCGGCTCCAGGAGCCTCAAAAAAACGGTTCTCAACAGTGTTCGACACAACGCTGTCTTTCATCCGACACGATTCGGTGTTCCGGGCCGCTCGACTCAACTGACCGGCATATAATACGGCAGCCGGGCAAGCTCCATGGCGATATCCAGCGTAATCACTTTGACCCGTTTGGGTGCCTCGACCCTGCACGGGGCAAAATTGAGGATTCCCTTGATCCCGGCGCCAACGAGCCGATCCACGGTCTCCTGTGCGACCTGACGGGGAACGGCGACAATCGCCAGGAAGATCTGTCGTTGCGTCAGCGAATCGACGCCGGACACATCTTCGACCTCGACGCCATTGATCGTGCAACCGACCTTTTCCAGATCGGCGTCGAAGGCCGCAACGATATCCAGCCCATAGGTACGAAACCCCGGATAGGCCAAAAGGGCCGACCCCAAATCACCGACCCCGATCAACGCGGCCCTTCGGATCACGTCCAGACGCAGGATCCTCTGTATTTCACGCGCGAGCCTGCCAATGTTATAGCCCACCCCGGGGGTGCCGAAATCCCCGAAATAGGAGAAATCCTTGCGAATCTGGTGGGAATGGACACCCACAAAGGCAGCCAGAGACTGGCTGGAAATGTGCTCGTTGCCCTTCTCCGCTGAGAACATCAGTCCTCGCAGGTAGATGGGCAACCGGCGAACGGTCTCGTCAGGGATTTTGTGATACCTCATGCGCGCGCCACAACGAGTTAGTGCTTGTGTTCACATTCACAAACCAAAGGCCATGAATATATCCTTGCGGTAGTCACATGTCAAGCACCGCTGGGCGACTTTGTCGGACGCTGTTCACATCATCTGTCGCAAGTTCTTACGGCAAAGGTGGTTACCCCGTCACAAGACCACAGCGGAAAATCTTGTCGGGCAACACCACCAGCGTGCGCCATAGGTGGCCCCTTGCATCCCGTTTTGGCGCGACAATTCGGCGGCGGGATATAAGGCCTGTCGCAACAGCCGGCCACCCCTGCGATCAATCCCCTACAAGAGGCCGGGCATTATCCACCTTGAAGTGGACCAGGAACTTGGGTGCGTCGCCGCGATCGTGGCCTTTGCGGCTGCCGCGGCGAACGGCCTCGATTCGCTCCAGGTCCGTCTCTTCATGGGTTCGGGTCAGATAGAGCCGTTTGCCCTTGTATCCCTTGCCGGCCTCCACGAAAAGATACGCCGCATGGGGGTTGGCCGCGATGTTGTCGTGGCTGGTTCGGTCGCTCATAATCAGGGCCACCGACTCATCGTCCACAACATGCGGCCTGGCGTAGATGGCCAGATCGACCCTGCCCTCGGCGTCGGCCGTGCCCAATACGCCGATGCCCTCGGTACTCTCGAAGTAATCATGCAGATTCATGTTTCTCTCCTCGAACAATCTCTGTCAGCGCCATGCCGACATCACGATGCCTGAACTCAAACCCCATTTCACACAACCGTTTGGGAAGAACCTTCTGCCCTCCCAGAAGCACTTCGTCGGCCATCCGTCCCAGGACCAGTCGCAATACGAAGCCCGGGACAGCCATCCAAGAGGACCGTCCCATCACCCCGCCCAGCGTCCGACAGAACGCCTTCATCGTTACCGGCTCGGGCGCCGTCAGATTGAAGACACCCCGCGCGCCAGGGTTCTCCATAAGGAACCGAATCGCTCGGACCTCGTCCTCAAGACTGATCCAGGAGAACCACTGTCTGCCGGTACCCACGTGACCGCCGAGATGGAAGCGAAAGGGCCGCATCAGTCTGGGCAGCGCCCCGCCTTCGGTCCCGAGCACAACCCCTGTGCGTATGGTCACCCACCGAACGCCGAACCGCTCGGCTCTTTCGACGATCATTTCGACCCTCCGGCAGATCTCGGCCAGGAACCCCGTTCCAGCAACCGAGGTCTCATCCAGCATCTCGTCTGCTCGCGAGCCGTAGAAACCAATAGCCGACGCCTGGAGAAAGGTCTTCGGCTTGTCCTTGGCCATTTCGATCGCGTCGAGGATCGCACGGGCGGCATGCGTCCTGCTCTGTAGGATGTCGGCCTTCCTGGTGCGGCTCCAGCGTCCAGCGGCAATATTCTCGCCCGCCAGATTCACCACCGCCTCGGCGCCGTTGACCTCCCCGGCCCAAGGCCCGGTCGTTCTCCCGTCCCACTCGACGACCTTTGCGTATGGCCCCACGATTGCCGTGGCTTTCCTGGCATCGCGAGAAAGGGCCACAAGATCGTAGTCGCCGCACAGATCGCGACACAAGGCTCGCCCGATAAAACCCGTCGCTCCTGTAATGACGATACGCATACGCGTTCCTTCTACCGTCTCGATTCGATGCGTTCGACCCGCTGGACATAGGCGTCCGCATCGAATTTCCGCTTGAGCCCTGCGGCGTTCATATAACGTACCTTTCCGAAAACCGGCCGTTCGGCCCACGCCCTGTCGTGCTTACCGAAGCACCACGCCACGCCGGCAAAACCGTTCGGGTCCCGCCCATCGAGTTCGTACTTGTTGTTCAGATGCAACGCGATGCGAAAACCGTCTTCAGGACTCTTGCTCCACTCCAGGATCTTCTTGCCCCAATACATTCTCATGTAGCTATGCATCTTGCCCACGCGCACCATTTCCTTCTGCGCTGCGTTCCAGTACGGGTCATGGGTCCTGGCGGTTTCGAATTCTTCGAGCGAGTAGACAGATTCGCGCCTGTCGCGACGGTGGAACTCGAGCGTTCGCCGGGCCCAGGGCGGCAGGCATTCGTAACTGTCGTACTGATGGCTGTAGTAGACGAAGTTGAAGCTCAGCTCGCGTCGGACGATCAGCTCTTCGAGAAAGGCGTCCTTGCCGGAGCTCGATATCTCGCCCACCTTCAGGGCGATGTAGAGCGGCGAAATCTGGCCGAAATGCAGATAGGGACTGAGGTTGGACGTCGCATCGAGATTCGGATCGTTTCGCCGGGTATCGTAGCCGTCGAGCTTGCGACGGATGAACTCAGCAAGGCGCCGCTTCGCCTGCTCGGTTCCTCCCGTGAAGCCGGCTGCCGGGCCGACGGACCCGTCCACCTTGAGCCGTGCAATCACCTGGTCGAT
>JAAYBA010000179.1 GCA_012719085.1 Planctomycetota bacterium | reverse complement strand
CCGCCCGCCTTGCCGGCGGCCCGTGCCGGAGGCGACACGGGCTGTGTGCTCAGGACCTGGCCGGGCCTTCGCTAACGCACGACGGGCAGTTCGTAGCGGGCCAGAGAGGCGACGTCTCCCATCTCCGGGCTATAGGGTCGCAGCCGGAACCGATGGGTGTACGGCTGGGCCGGCAGCGTGTATTGCGGGTGCGGCCGGGCGCCCCAACTGTCGTCGCCACCGACGCCCATCTGCCTGTAGTCGAGATTCAGCGTGATGAAATCGCGACGAGGCAGTTCGTTGATGTGCGTGGCTTTCTCAAGATCCTCCATGCTGAACGGCCAGGCGCTGGCGCTGAGCAGGGGCATCCCGACGGCCAGCAGGCCCCTGCCGCGTTCGTTGGTCAGGGTCATCCAGCGGACGTCGGTCTTGTTGCCGTTCTCCTGAGGCCGGACGTACACGTGAATCTGCTCTTCGACCGGCCCGGAGTACAGTCCGACGGCGGCGCCGGTCTGACGGTCCCAGTACGTCTCCTGCGGCCCGCGACCGAACCAGGTCATCTTCGAGAACTGCCCGGGAATGGCCATCTGCATTCCGTAGCGGGGCAGCTCCGGGATCTTCTCGCCGGACGGAGCGAGGCTCATCGCGACGACGACGTCGGCGGTACCATAGACGTCGTATGTGGTGACGCATCGCGTGCCGTCTCCAACCGGCAGGACGGACTCGACGGTGATGCGGACCGTCTTGGGCGTGGTCTGCTGGGCCCGGACCGACTCGACGATCCGATCGGGTCCGGCTTTGCGCCAGACGCCCAGGCGGCGCGGCAT
This sequence comes from Planctomycetota bacterium, assembly GCA_012719085.1. Taxonomy (GTDB): domain Bacteria; phylum Planctomycetota; class Phycisphaerae; order Sedimentisphaerales; family Anaerobacaceae; genus Anaerobaca. The sequence continues at coordinate 3,174 of JAAYBA010000179.1, read as the reverse complement.
GCCGTTGCCATTGTCGTTGTCGATGGGCGGCCGCCAGAAGTTCGGCGTCAGTGGGGCCGCCATCATCTCGAAGCCTTTGAACACGAACGATTCCAGCGCGCCACCACGGCTGCCGACGGTGACTTTGAAGTTCAGGCCGCTGACCGTGTACGCCTCGGACTCCTGATGCAGCGTTACGTCGGGCATCAGGCGAAGGTCGGCAACGGTCGGCTCGGGCGTCTCGACGGGAACCTTGAACTGGTCCCACGCCAGGACGTGGCCCTTCGGGCCCCAGCGATGGTCTTCTGCTAGGGCGAAGCTCACCTTGAGCCAGTACTCAGCGGCCCGGTCGGGCGCCGGTGCGGTGAAGGGGACCTTGACATGCTGGACGTTTCCGGCGGCGGCCGTCAATCGGGGCAGTTCGCCCTTCTGGATTACGGCTCCGTCGCAGGTCAGCTCCCAGGTGACATCGACGAAATCGAGACTGACGAAGTCGTATTCATTGGCAATGGAAACGACGCCCGTGGCTGTGTCCACCGGCGTGACATGGATGCGCTGATAGACCTTCTTGACCTCGTGCAGCGAGGGGTTGGGTTTGCGGTCCGGCTGGACCAGGCCGTTACAGCAGAAGTTGCCATCGTTGGGGTTGTCTCCGAAGTCGCCTCCATAGGCCCAGAACATCGCGCCGTTGTCGTCGTACTTGCGCAGGCCCTGATCGACCCAGTCCCAGATGAACCCGCCGATCAGCCGCTTGTGCGTGCGGATCGCGTCCCAGTATTCCTTGAGGTTGCCGACCGAGTTGCCCATCGCATGAGCGTATTCGCACAGCACCATGGGTCGCTCGTCGCGTGGATCGGTCGCCATCCGAACGATCTCATGGATTCGCGCGTACATCCGGCTCCTCATATCGACGTAGTATGGATCCCTGGGGTCGCCGACGGCGCCTTCGTAGTGGATCGGCCGGGTCGGGTCGTAGTCGCGAATCCAGGCGGCCATCGCCGCATGATTGGGCCCGCAGCCGCTCTCGTTGCCCAGCGACCAGATGATGACCGACGGATGGTTTTTGTCGCGTTCGACCATGCGAACGGCGCGATCGACGAACGCGCTGTGCCAGGTCGGGACATTGCTGAGATAGCCGCCCTGTCCATGCGTTTCGAGATTGGCCTCATCGATCAGATAGATGCCGTACTGGTCGCACAGCTCGTACCATTGCGGGTCGTCGGGATAGTGCGAGGTGCGGACGGCGTTGATGTTGTTCTGCTTGAGCAGTTTGATGTCCTGGATCATCCGGCCCAGCGGGACCGCCCGACCGTGGTCGGGATCGTGCTCGTGACGGTTGACGCCGAAGAGCTTGATCGACCGCCCGTTGACGAGGAGCTGGCCGTCCTTGATCTCCACCTTGCGGAACCCGACCTTGCAGCTCTCCGCCTCGATCACCTTGCTGTCGGCGTCGTGCAGCGACAGGACCAGCGTGTAGAGATGGGGCGTCTCGGCCGACCACTTCTTCGCCGCCGGAATCGTCGCCTCCATCAGCGCAAACGGGACGTTGTCTCTCTGGGGATAGCGTTCGTCCAGGATGGCCTGCACTTCGATTCTGAGCGGCTCGCCCAGCACCGGCTCGTTGCGGTCGTCGTAGAGCCGCGCCTGGACGGTCCAGCCCCGGAGCGGTTCGTCGGCGTAGGTCGCCAGCTTCGGGCGGATCGTCAGGATGCCGTCCTGGCACAGATCGTCCAGCGTGCTGCGGACGAAGAAGTCACGGATGTGGACCTTGGGTGTCGCGAACAGATAGACCTTGCGGTGGATGCCGCTGAGCCGCCACATGTCCTGGTCTTCCAGATAGCTGCCGTCGGACCAGCGATAGACTTCAACCGCCAGGGTGTTCTTTCCCGGACAGAGATATTCGGTGATGTTGAACTCGGCGGGCGTCATGCTGTCCTGGCTGTAACCGACCTTGCAGCCGTTGACCCATACGTAGAAGGCGCTGTCGACGCCGTCGAAGTGCAGGAAGACCTCGCGGCCGTCCCACGATGCCGGGACCTCGAAGACCCTTCGGTACGAACCGACGGGATTGTAGTCGTGTGGGATGCGGGGCGGATCGGGAGGGAAGGGGTAGAGCATGTTCAGGTAGATGGGGCGGCCATAGCCGAATTCCTGCCAGTTGGCGGGCACGCGAATGTCGTCCCATCCGCTGACATTGAAGGCCGGCTTATAGAAGTCGATCGGTCGGTCGGCCGGCTTGCTGACCCAGTGGAACTTCCACGTCCCGTTGAGCGATCGGTAGAACGGCGACGCCTCGCGGATACCCTCCAGGGCGCTTTCGATGTCGCCATACGGCGTGAGCGTGCAGTGCCCCGGCTCCTTGTTGAACCCGATCATCTGCTCGTTCTCCCAGTCCAGGGGCAAGGCCGGAGCGCCTCGCACACCGTCGCCCGCACACGGCGACGACAGGAGAACCGAAAGCAACAGTACGCACGGCAACACCGGGAATCGCGGCAGCTTCGTCATCGTAGTCCTTCTCCATAGCCAAAAGGATTGATCACAGCGCGTCGCCCGTGACCGGCCGCCTGAGGCCCGGATCACGGCTCACGGACCCGGATATACCATTTCGAGCCTGAAATGGCAACCCTACGTTCGCCAGCGCAGACGGGTGGTGTGGCCGTTGGGTCGGGTGTTGCCTTCGAGTGCGTGCAGAGTGAAGAGGCCTTCCTCGGCGCCCAGGTGCGCCTCGACCCAGCCGACGGGCTGGTCGCCATCCATGTTGTAGCCGGTGGCCGGCAGGTTGATCAGGTGGATGCCCTCCCATTGCCCGAAGCCGAAGCGGTGCGAATGCCCGTGGACGATGGCCTTAACCTTCCGGCTCGGTTTGATCAGCCGCAGCAACGACTTGGCATCCCAGAGGGCGTCCTTGCCGAAGATCGGATGGTGGAGCATCAGGACCACCGGGCTCTCGTCACAGGCGCGAAGGTACGTCTGCAGCCAGGCGCGCTGCCCGTTGCCCAGACGTCCCCAAGGAAGGTCCACGAACAGCAGTGAATCGAGGATGATCAGCTTGACCGGGCCGGCGTTGACGGCCAGCATACGCTTGCCGTTGACCACCCAGGACGGGTGGTTGGACTTTTGGAACGCATGGAGAAAGTTGTCTCGGTCGTCGTGATTGCCCGTGGCCAGGTGGACCGGCCGTTCATGGGCGATCGG
>JAAYBA010000178.1 GCA_012719085.1 Planctomycetota bacterium | reverse complement strand
TCGCCGAAGACGATGGGGCTGGACGAGCCCGGTCCCGGCAGCGGCGTCTTCCAGGCGAGATTCTCCGTATCACTCCAGGTGAGCGCCAGACCTGTCTGGTCGCTGACACCTCGCGCGCCCGGCCCGCGGAACCCCGGCCAATCCCCGGCCGATGCGGGCCCTGCCCATGCCGCTACCCCAACGACCATCCACACTGCTGCATACCGTCTCACTGCGTAGCTCCCCTTGCCTGTCCGATTGACACGTTCGTGCCCCTTCGCGAAATCCTCCTGAGGCGGGCTTCACCGGCCGTATTGTAGCGGCCGGATCGTGTCATGGGCAGTCCTTTCCGGCGCAAACTGGGACAGAGGCTGTGGAAGTAGCGGTTGTGGCGGACGAAGGCCCACCTGCGAAGTGCGAATCGCCAATCCGCACTCACAAGCTTCTCTACGCGTTCGGCGGCCGCATGAGCGCGGCGACCGGGCTCGTCAAGCGCATTCGCTGTCGGTGTGGCGAGCATTGTGCGTGGCGGCGCGGAGTTCGTACTCGCCTTGCAGCCACTTGAGGAAGGGGCGCGGATTGCTTCCGACGCGGCCACCGATGCGCAGGAGCTTCAGTTCACGGCTGTGCCAGAACTCCTCCGGCGTGGGGGCCCCGCTGCTTTCGCCCCGGTAGAGCGTGGTCTGCTTCCAATCGTAGACCGTAAAGACGTCGCCCCGGTCGCTGGTGAAGACGTGCCTGCGCGAGACCTTGCAGCCGTCGCTGTCACGGACCTCGCCGAACAACTCCACGAGGCCGACCGGTGGAAACTCGAATAGCGTCAGGCCATCTGTGCCGCTGGTATCGACCTTCGGATTCAGCTTGTACATTGCCGTTGCCTTCCCATCGAATGTCCGTCGATTTCGCATGCAGAAGAGCGGGCTCCGTCCGGCGGTGGGCACCGTTGCTCTGCAGAAGACAAAGAACTCATTGTGCCAAAACGCCACAATCTCATTCGACGCGTAAGTCGGGGTGGTTGGCAGACAAATGGCGCGAGCAAGACAGCCTTTTGCTCGGCTCCCTGTGGTCTTTGGCTGCACGGCCTCGGACGCCGGTCGCACGCTGCCACCCGGTCGTCATTCCAGCCGGGGGAGGTCTTCGAGGTTGCGGCGAATCTGCTCTGCATAGAAACTGTCGGGGTAGAGGTTACTGAAGCTGGTCAGCATATCCCTGGCCTCCGTCAGGAACCGGCGCTTCTCAGTGGCCGAATCGTCCTCCTGCTGATAGAGCCGGATCTTCAGCCGGGTCAATTCGTACAACGCCTGCATCCCCCCGTCGGTGTTCTGATACTCGCGGTTCAACTCGATCAGCCGTTCGGATCGACCCTGATCGTCGGCAATGAGCTTGGCTTTGGCCAGCAGGATGTTGTCGCGCAGGCCGTCGTCAGGGCCGGCCAGCGACAACAGGGTGTCGAGCTGCTGAGCGTATTCCAGGCCGTGCGGATTGAGCATCACGAACTTGGCCAGCCGGTCGGCGGCCCCATCGCCGCCCTTGAGGTTCTCGTCGGCGATCAAGGCCTTCAATTCATGCACGCGCCTCTGCAATTCCCGCAGCTTGATCTGCGTCATCACGGTTGCGGCCGGTGGCCGGAACGCACTGAACAGCGAATCCGAGGCCGATGCGCTGTTGTCCTGGGCAAGCTGCTCATCGACCAGGGCCTGCGCCTGATCGAGAAAGGTGCCCGCCTGATTGAACCGACTGCGTCCGGCCAGATGCTTGGCGATACGCCAACGGGCCTCGGCCGACTCCGGCGACGAGCCGTAGTCGCGATACAGCTCGAACCAGATCTCTCCCGACCGTTCGTGAGGGTAGTCGCTGTAGAAATGCAACATTTCCTCCCGACGAATCCGAGGCAAGGCCGGACTGTATTCGCTGAGCATAGCCCGGTAGTACAACGCGATCGGCATCCGTGGGCTGGCGGAACGACGCTCCATAATCTCGGCATGCAACCAGTGCGGCATCCACCAGGACTTTGTCGGATGGATGAACCGGTCGTATTGCTCGTTCAGCCAGTCGCGCTTCTCCTGGTACTTCAATTCGTCGGGCACGATGAACCAACTCGGCCAACGGTCGAGGCTCAATTGGATCTGGATCTCCGTCTTGAGCTCTTCTCGCAGGGGAATCGGATCGGTCGGCAGGAAGTACGCGGCCAGCGTCTTTCGCGTGGCCGGGTCCATAATGGTCCGATCCAGGGCCTCGCGGATGCTGCGGTCGTGAAACTCGGGGACCTCTTCGGGGTTGTTGCCGGCGATGTAGAACTGGTAATCCAGTTCGTCAAAGCCGATCTTCCATTCGAATACGCCCAGGGCCAGCAGCAGCGTCGTTGTGGTGAAGACCCAGTTGAGCCCCGGCCGATAGCGGGTGTAATGGCCGATTCCGATGACAAGCCCGGCGATCGTCAGACCCACCAGCCAGGCCCAGATCCAGGGGGCGAACGAGAAGCCCCACTCCAGCGGTTCCATGCCGGGAGCTGGACCGAAGAAACCCCAGTAGAGAAGCTGCGGGGCCGTGCACAGCGCGATCGCGATGATGCGCGACCGAAAGCGGAGCGGGCGCGATGCCACGAGGAAGCAACTGAGCAGCAGCGACAGTGCGAACCCCGGCAGATTCGCCAGAAAGAACACCGCCAGGATAAAAATAAAGCAGTGTCCGAAGCTCATCAACTGGGCAATCAGGATGGGCACCACCGCCAAGACACCCATCAGCAACCCCAACACAACGATTTGCCAGGGGTACTCGAAGATGCTGGCCCCGTCCAGCGTCGCCGTGTTCAGTCGCCAGAAATCCGGCGCCGTCTGCGACTCGAGGTCGAACGCCCAGAACGTCCCGGTGACGATCCGGGACCAGATCAGGCAGGTGATCCCGAAGGAGATGACCGCCAGCAGCCAGCATCGCTGCACGTTCTTGTGGCTGTAGTGCAGGGTCGGACCGACGGCCAGGAAGGACTTGGGCGCCTTCGGCGTCTTTTCCGTCTCTTTGTTTTCCATAGTCCTACGAACGTCCGACTCACCAGTCCCGATGTCCATCAGGAGGCGGCCAGCGGGAACACATCGCCCGGCATGGTGCGGACCGGCGACTACGTTCCTTCGCCGCTACTGGCCAGGTACTCGACCTGTTCCGGCGTCAGTTTGTCGATGGCAATCGACATCGTCCGTAGTTTCAATCGGCAAACCTGCTCCTCGATCTCCAGTGGAACCGAGTGGACCGCGATTTCCAGCTTGGCGGCGTGTTTGAGCACATACTCGGCCTGGAGGGCCTGCGTAGCGAAGCTCATGTCCATCACACACGCCGGGTGCCCCTCGGCCGCCGCCAGGTTGATCAGACGGCCCTCGCCCAGCAGATAGATGCTCTTGCTGCGGTTAATCACATATTCATCGACGTGGTTCCGCACGCCGCGATTGACCTTCTTACTCATCTTCTTCAGGCCGGGAATGTCGATTTCCACGTCGAAATGGCCACTGTTTGCCACCGTGGCCCGATGCTTCATCGCCCGGAAATGCTCCGGACGCAACACGTGCTTGTTGCCCGTCAGCGTCACGAACAGGTCGCCGGCCCTGGCCGCCTGAGCCATCGGCATCACCTGGAAGCCGTCCATCGCGGCTTCGAGGGCCTTGATCGCGTCCACTTCCGTGATGATCACGATGGCGCCCATCCCGCGGGCCCGCATGGCGAAGCCGCGACCGCACCAGCCGTAACCGGCCACCACGACGTTGCTGCCGGCCAGCAGGTAGTCCGTCGCGCGGATGATCCCGTCGATGGTGGACTGGCCCGTCCCATAACGGTTGTCGAACATGTGCTTGCTCTTGGCGTCGTTGACCGCGATGACCGGGAACTTGAGCTTGCCTTCCTTGGCCATCGCCCGCAGGCGGATCACGCCGGTCGTGGTCTCTTCCATGCTGGCGATGATGCGTCCGGCGTCCTTCTTCCGCTTAATGTGCAACTCGTTGACCAGGTCGGCGCCGTCGTCGAAGGTTACAGTCGGCTTGTGGTCCAACGCCGCGTTGAGGTGCTTGTAGTACGTGGCTCGGTTCTCGCCACGGATGGCGAACGTCGGAATCCCAAAGTCCTTCGTCAGCGACGCCGCGACGTCGTCCTGCGTGCTCAGCGGGTTCGACGCACAGAGCACGGCGTTGGCCCCGCCGGCCTTGAGCGTTCGCATCAGGTTGGCGGTCTCGGCCGTCACGTGCAGGCACGCCGCGATGCTCAGGCCCTTCAGAGGTTTCGTTCGGGCAAATCGCTCGCGAATCGCCGCCAGGACGGGCATATCGTTGTCGGCCCAGAGAATCCGTTTCTTCCCCTCGGGAGCCCGTTTCATATTCGCCACGTCATATTTCATCCGTCAGTCCTTTCAAAATCCTTTGGCGTCAAAGGCGGGATTCTACGTCCCCGCTCGAGGCCATGCAACCTTTATCTGTGGTTCGCCAAGCAAGGAATCCGGGGCTTCTGACGACACCCGTTGCATGGGCGCAGGTCCCGGTACGATCGGCGCAACGTCCGAATTGTCGAGGCGAGCGGCCGCGAAGAGCCGGGCAGACTCTACGTGTTTGCCCGTATTTTGCGGGCTGTCCATCCCCGTCGAGCCGATGCGGCGTCACCGTCACAGACACTCCGAAGAGGCCTTCACGACCCATTGCGGAAGGGCCGGATCGTTCCCTTACCGCATGCGACCGATAATATCCAGTTCGCCGTACGATGCCGATCAGATCGACTCGGCCCCTCGCCGCCTCGCCGATGGCGGCACGCGACCGGCGGGACTGTGCCAGGCCCCAATCGCCGCCGAAGGCCCCGCCCGGCTCGACCGCGATTCTGGAAAGTACTGGACTCGGGATCGCCGATTATGGTAGAATGATGATGCGTGGTTATAATGTAAGAGTACCTCTGGGAGGAGGGTTACCGATGAATGCGCTAACCCGTGCAAGAATCGCATGTCTTCTGGGCGTGGTGTGTTTTGCGTCGTTTAACGCCGCACACGCCAGAACGATCTACGTCAACAGCAGC
>JAAYBA010000177.1 GCA_012719085.1 Planctomycetota bacterium | reverse complement strand
CTCGAAGGCGTGCGGGTTCGGTTGAATGGCCAGGGGGTCTACGAAACGACGACGGACAGCAACGGTCTCTATGTCTTCGATACAGTCGAGAAGGAAGGCCCATGTATCATCGATTTGATTGCCCCCGAGCATGTCACGCTGGCCAATTGGGAGCGGGAAGGCACCCTCCAGAGAGTCGAGTTGCGCCGGGGCCGTCCGGTCGTCAAAGACTTCGCCCTCGCCAAGGGGGCTGCGATTCTCGCGACCATCGTGAACGGCGCAGGGCAACCGGTCCGGCGTGCCGATCTGTACGCGGCCTATGTGTCCGATGAGTTTGGCAAGGGCCCGAAGGAGTTCGTTGCGTCCGGCGACGATGGCATTGTGCTCCTGGGCGGCTTGCGCTGCGACGAGTACTGGGTGACCGTGCATCACCCCGACTATGCGCCCGCGGGGCGGTCGGTGGTTCTGGAGAAGCCCGGGCAGGTCGAGCCGGTCGAGTTTGTCCTGGCGAAGGGCGTCGATGTCGTCGGCGTCGCCACCTGCTCGGATGGCCTGCCGCCGGTGGGCTGGCGGATCGAGGCCAAGCCCAAGTGGTGGCACTGTATCAATCTCAGCTATCATGGCCCCCGCGAGGAATGCGTGGGGGAGGATGGAACCTTCTTTCTGCACCACATCGTCCCCGGCGCATATGAACTGGAACTGCATGTGCTCAAGGAGCGTGGGGGCTGGGGCAGGTCGCTAATGGATGTCAACCTGCCGCCCGAGACGGGCTTGCTCGATGTGCAGATCCCCGTGCCGTCGGCGCGGGGTCGCGTGAGCATTTCGGGGACCGTTGTCTTCACGGGAGGGCATTACGGCGGAAGGGTCCGCATCGACGCTCACAGCGCTACCGGCGGTGTCGGGAGCGCACATCTCGACGCCGGGCAGACCGACTTCACTCTGACGGACCTGATCCCGGGTCTGTACGATCTTTCCGTCTGGGGAGGCGGGATCAAGCGGTTCAAGAACATCGAAGCGCCGAGCGAAGGCGTGGTGCTGGAGATGCCCATCGGGCACCAGGGCGACATGATGGGTTGGGCTGCACCGGCAGAGAAGCGCCCCTCGCTGGTTCTTTCGGGCATCGTGGTCGATGAAGCGGGACGGCCCGTCGAAGGGGCCGCGATCAGCGATTGCTATACCCAAGCGAAGACCGCGGAGGCCAAACGCTTGGCGACGACGGACGCCGAAGGGTGTTTCACGATTGGCGATGTCCCAGGAGGTGAAACAGAACGATGGTTCGTGTTTCGGCATCCGGAGTATGCGCGCACACTGCGCTGCATCGAGATGGCGGCGGAGGGGGTGACGGAGGCGCGGATCATTCTGGAGAAAGGCGGGGCGGTCGAGGGGATTGTGTACGACTGGCAGGGGAGCCCTCTGCCTGAGGCGGATGTGTACCTCATGGATGAGAAGAGCTTCTCCTATTGGGCGCAGAACCGCGCCCGGCTGGGCAAAGTCACGACCGATGCCTTTGGATACTACCGCATCGAGCACCTGCCCGACGAGCTGTGTTACGTCTTTCGGGGCGATCCGGCTACGGAGTTGGGCGTTGTGCTGACGTCCATTTTGCCGCGTGCGGGGCAGACGGTGCGTCTGGACATCGGCGGGCCCTGGAAGACGATGGGGCGCTTGGTGTGCAAGGGTGAGCCGGTGGCCAATACAAAACTGCTGGTGATGGTTCAGGCAGGTGTGGCCCAGGGGTTCGAGGCGTATGCCCTCAGCGATTCGCTCGGACGGTTCAGTTTCTACGGCCTGCCCACGGGCCGGCGGGCACTCTATTGGGCTGTTCCCGGCCGTGGCGGTGCGCAGCGGTGGTTCGCGCTGACGAACGTCGATTTCCAACGAGGCGTGGATGTGGACCTGGGCGATCTGGAGGCGGTCGAGGCAGAGGCGACCGTGGAGTTGCTCTTCGCGGATGAGACGATGCCGATTGACCGTTGGGACGTGACGCTTCGCGAAAGTGATGAGAGTTTTCTGAGTCGGCAGGTGGGGCAACTGCGACCGCGTCGCGAGCATTCGGAGCCTTTCGTCTTCGACGCGCTGAGTGCGGGACGGTATGACGTCGTGGCAAGCCGGGAGGGGTATCCTGCGATTCGCGATCGACTTGAGATTGCGCAAGGGCAATCGCACGCGGAGATTGTGGTTACGATTCCGTCGGGAAACGGGCGGATCTCGGGCGAGGTGGTTTCCTGGTCCGATTCCGAGCCCTGGCCCTTGACGGTGCAAAGCGCCGATGGCCGCATCGAGATGTCGGTGACGCCCGACGCCGATGGCACGTTCGAGATTGCGCACTTGCCGGAAGGGGAGTACTCTTTCTCGCATTCGCGGCTGGACCCGCCGCTGGCGCGCGTGAAGCTCGCGGCCGGGGGGCATGAGACGGTTCGCATCGAGGCGAATCCGGTCGACGAACACGGCTACCTCCGCGTGCTGATCGTTACGGATGAGGGGCAGCCGCTGGCGACGCCCGACGTCTGGCTCGAACGCGGCGGGCTTGTGGTCGAGCCGGTCTACAACAATGACGACGCCACGACGTTCGCTGCCGCGCCGGGCACATATACGCTTTGCGTGCACTATCCAGGTTTCCGATCCGTGCGTCGCCGCGTCGAACTGAGGACGAGAGAAGGCCGCACGACGCAGGAGGTCCTCGAACCGCTGGTCATCACCATGCCCAGAGAGTGATGCCGACCGCGCGACCGTAACACAACCGTAACAAAGCGGTTTGTCGTGTGCCCGTAAGGGCATACCAACCACAAACGCGGTAACGCCTTACGGCGTCACTACAAACGGGGCAGCGTCTTGCGACGCCACTACGAACCCCAAAAACCCTTCGTTCCTGCAACCTATGCTGTAACCACCCCCAAGGGCGTTTCCACCCTCCCGACATCAGGATACTCGAAGAGAATGTGATTATTTGGCTGTAATGGATTCCACTTTCGCGCGTCTTTAGAGATGAGGACCACCTATGGAATGGATGCTTGGACAACTCAATACGATGGGCAAAGCCTTTGTGGCGCTGGCCTTGCCGCTGTTGATCGAGTCGGCCCTCCTGATCGGGTTGGCCCTGCTGGTGGCTTTTGTGCTTCGCCGTCGCGTCCGGGCCGCCCTGCGGTGTGGATGGATCGCTCTGGTGCTCGCGTATCTGGCGCTGAGCCCTTTTCTTCTTGTCTATCCTCCTCTCACCTTCTTGCCTTCGGGCAACGCTGCCTTCGCAGACCCGACCACACACCAGGCAGCGGATCACCCGCGTGCTTCCCTATCCCGGCCCTTCACCGGACAATCCCAGACCACCACGGCTGGGATAGGGGAGCCGCCCCACGCGATCACCTGGCAGGGCGGGTTGCTGCTGCTGTGGCTGGGCGGTGTCGCCGGGATGGCGGGCGTGGCGCTTTGGCGCGCCTGTGCGGCCCGCCGCGACGTCGGTCGGTCCGAGGATGCGAATTTCCTGATGACGGACATCCTCTGTTATTGCCGCAAGCGCATGGGGATCAAGGGCAAGGTGCGTCTGAGAATCTCCGGGGAAGGCACCCGGCCGGCGGTGTGCGGCCTGTGGCGGCCCGTCATCGTGGTCCCGCGCGATCTCGTGCCCCAGCTTGGCTCACGGCACCTGCGCGACGTGCTGTTTCATGAGCTGGCCCACATCAAACGTCACGATCTGTGGGTAAACTTAATCCAGAATGTCGTTGTGGTGGTGCACTTCTACAATCCCTTCCTCTGGATCGCCGGGGCGGTGATGCGCCGCCTGCGGGACGAAGCGGCCGACGAGACCGTGCGCGAGACGGTCGGCGATGCGGACTGCGCCTATGCCCGTCGGCTTGCCGACGTTCGCCGTCTGGCCCCCGTCCCCGTCGCCGCCAACTTCGACCTCATCGGCGTCGCCTGAGTCACACCCGCCGTCTTACCCCGTCGTGCTTCCGGACCTCGTGTACTCTGCGATCAAGTCGGGTGTAACCTTTCCTCGTGGGCGCACACTACCTTGGTGAATGGGCCTAAGCAGGCAACCAACCAAACGAATGATGACATCAGAGAAGGGGGTTCATTATGAAGACACAAGGAATCGCAGCCATCGTGTTCATGCTGGTGTTCGGATTGGCCGTAACAGCTCAGAGCGAACCGGTCACCGAGACCGAAACGCCCCGTATCGGCGCCGACGTCGCACAGACGCCGTGCGAAGGACAGACGCCGAAGGGCGATCAGATCGGTCCGCGCGACCAGACGCGCGGCCAGAACCCGCCTCGCGACGGACGCGGCATCGGACGGGGCCAGGGACGCGGCCTGCGCAACGATAGCGGGATCGGGCGCGGCCAGGGGTATGGCCTGTGCGACGGACGCGGCGTGGGACCCGACCGGGGATACGGTCGGGCCGATGGTCGGGGACCGGGTCGGGGACAGGGTCGGGGCGGCCGAACACGCCAGGGCCCGCGCGACGGCAGCGGTCCGGGCTGCCCGGCGAGCTGACCGCGCGATTCGCCGCCAATCCGTAGACAAGAAAGGCAGCCGCCGATCGAGGGCCACACACACCCCTCGGCTGGCGGCTG